>NZ_JBHXEG010000024.1:0-34630 GCF_042724935.1 Kitasatospora sp. NPDC127060 | reverse complement strand
ATCCGGCCCAGCGCATGCTCCAATGCGAGCAACTGCCCGGAGGTAGCTATCGCCCCCGACGCCGTCTACGTCCGCAGCAGCCTGCTCCCCGACGCCATCGCCCAACTCACCCCCGACGAATGGCGCGACCTCGTCACCGCCATCCGCAACGGCGAGTTCGGCTGAGAGAACCGCCATGGATGAACTGGTCTGGCAAAGGCCCACCACCTGTGGGGACGGCAACAACTGCCCGGAGGTAGCCGTCACTCCCGACGCCGTCTACGTCCGTAGCAGCCTGCTCCCCGACGCCGTCGCCCAACTCACCCCCGACGAATGGCGCGACCTCGTCGCCGCCATCCGCAACGGTGAGTTCGACGCCTGACCCCCGACCACTCCAGCCACCGGTTTTGGATCATGGGCTCTGAGCTGCTAACGTTCTTCTTGTCGCGAGGAACACAAATCCTCGCCAGGCGTCAGCGGTACTACCAGAGTACGTCCTACTTTCAGTAGGAAGAGTCCGTGCAACCCGGGCCTGGCGCTCCACAGTCGAACGGCCCGGCACCTTTCACAGGTGCCGGGCCGTTCGCGTTTCCCTAAGGGCTGTCCCGTAATTGATCACTGACGCGGCTGTAGCGAGCTGCGGGCTGGGGTGACCGCTCGGCTACGCGGCCTGGCTCAGGTTGTGCAGGCGGGCGATGCCGAGCATGGCGTGGTGGACGCCGTCGCCCTTGAGTCGGCAGTCGCGGAGAATCTTCCAAGTCTTCATGCGGGCAAAGACGTGCTAGACCCGGGCGCGGACCTGTTTGTGGGAACGGTTGTGTTCCTGCTTCCACTGGCAGAGCTCGCCGCCTGCCGGCCGGCGGTGTGGGGTGACGAGGCCGGTACCCGGGTAGCCGCCGTCGGCGATAGTCGTGGTCCGGCCAACGGCGGCGGCTGCCCCGGACTCGACCCAGGCCTTGCAGTCGTTGCGGTTGCCGGGCACGGGGTGCCCGACGGCGACGACCAGTCGTGTGTCGGCGTCGATGACGACCTGATGGTTGGTGGAGTATCGGTAGTTCTTCGACTTCTCGGCGATGCTGTGGTCGCGGGTGGGGACCAGCGTGCCGTCCACGATGAGCACGGTGTCCCTTCCGGAACCGCTGTCTCTGCTTGAGTGCGAGTAGGGGGCCGAGGTGATCGACAACGCGGTCGGCCGCCGACTTCGAGATTCCGAAGAGGGGTGCGAGCTGCCGTAGTGTCAGGTTCGTGCGCCAGTAGGCTGCGACGAGGAGGGTGCGGTCCTCCAGCGACAGTGACCAGGGGCGTCCTGGGCGGACCGTATCGGCGCCTTCGCGCCGCAGCATCGTGATCAGCTTGCCGAACGTACGAGGGCTCAGCCCGGTGAACGGGGCTATCCAGGACTGCTCTGATGCCGTGATCACACCTGTCACGCCAAGATCATCGCATCGCTGCCTGGGACGCTCACGCGTGCTGCTTCCCCTTGATCTTCCCCGTCTGACACCACTCCGCGCGATGCTCAGGTCGTGTCGGGCTCGGCGGCCGACGGGGAGGACGGGAGCTCGTCGCGGCTCTCCGGGGTGAAGGCGTCGCGGCGGGCGAGGGTCACCGACAGAGGCAGGCCCAGTCGCTCAGCCGCGCGTCGGCGGACACGCACCTGTGATTGGGTCCGAGGGCGGAACGAGGGCAGCCGCGAGCAGCCGCAGCCGGGGCGGTGGTCGTAGGTCAGCCCTTCCGCGAGCACGGTAGCAACGACGGACCACGCCTTCGCGTCGCGTCGCCGGGGCGCGGCGAAGTCGTAGCCGGCGAAGACGAGCTCCTGACGACAGCCAGGACAGATGCGCTTCCGGATCGGCCACGTGCTGCCCTTGAAGGAGAGCCGGCACGCGACACACACGTAGTGCCGGAAGGCGCCGTTGAACGCGTGGTAGCACATGGCCAAGAGGCTACGCGTCGCCCGCGGGCAGGCTCAAGCGGATTCGTGGCGCCGCGGTATGGCCAGCCAGCCGCCCGTCCGGTGCCGTGCCGCGAGCGAATAGTGGGACAGCCCTTAGTCCGGCTGACCCGGGCCCGGCGGACTAGGACCAGCGCCCGATGGCACCCGACCCCCGGCTCCCTAGGCTCACTGCTGTCCCCAACGCCGCCTCACTCCCCGCCCAGGAGCCAGAACCATGCCGGCCGACGCCACCGCGCACATCCGCATCGCCCGCCCGTCCCGCAACCTCGATGCAGCCGAGCGCTTCTGGGCCTCGGGCCTCGGTCTCGACGTCCTCTACCGGCACACCACGGACGGCACCCCCGGCGAGCACTCCCTCCTCATGGTCGGCTGGCCCGACGCCGCCTGGCACCTGGAGCTCGTCCACGACCCCGCCGCGCCCGTCGAACCACAGTCCACCGCCGACGACCTCCTCGTCGTCTACCTCGGCGAACCCGTCAGCGACACGCTCCTGGAGCGCCTGGAAGAACACGGCGGCAAGCGCGTCCCCGCGCACAACCCGTACTGGGACGCCTGGGGCGTCACCGTCCAGGACCCGGACGGCTACCTGCTGGTGCTCTCCACCCGCTCCTGGTCCAACGCCTGAGCCCCCCTTCGTACCGGAACCGGCCAGGACTGCGGCAACGGCCACCACTCCACCTGCTGGCGCACCCGCTACCTCACCGGCCCGGCCGACCTCTCCACGGAGGAAGCCGCCGCCCGACTCCGGCCCTCGCAGCGCTGCGAGGCGAACGGCTGGCTGCTCGACCGTCGCGACCTCTGCACCGAGGTGAGCCCCGACGGCACCACCATCGTCTACCGCGTCCTCCTCGGCGACGCATTCTGAACCTCCCGACCTGGGGAGATGCGCAGGGCCCCTGTTATCGTGCGCCGATGTCAACGATCAGACAGTTCCAAGTGACCTTCGACTGTGCGGAGCCTGCGCGCCTCGCCGCCTTCTGGTGCGAGGTGCTGGGGTACGTCGTACCGGCGGTCCCGGAGGGCTTTGCCACGTGGGAGGAGTACCACCGCACGCTGCCGCCCGAGGACGAGGTCTACTTCGCGTGCACCGATCCCTCGGGTGTGGGCTCGCGCCTGCTCTTCCAACGGGTTCCCGAAGGGAAGATCGTCAAGAACCGGGTGCATCTCGATGTGCGGGTCGGCACCGGGCTCGTGGGTGAGGAGCGCCTGGCCACACTGGAGGCCGAATGCGCACGGCTGATGGCGCTCGGCGGGAAGCACGTGCTGACGCAGCGCGCCGACGGCGTCAACGAGTCGTGCATCACGATGCAGGACATCGAGGGCAACGAGTTCTGCCTCTCCTGATCCTCCTCCGGGGCCGCGAGACGGGGAGCCGCCTCCGGCCCCATCTCGCCGAGCGGGCCGGCTGGGACCACCCGCTCCGCGCCGGCACGGTCGAGGTCGGCGGTTGCCCGGTGCTCGGCATCGGCTGGGACCAGGGCGACCACGCCGTCCGGCACCACGGCGGGCGCGGCTGGGGCCAGGTCTACCCGGTCACCCTCGAAGCCGACCCGACCGGCGGCACGGTGCTGCGCTGGACCATCCCGCCGTACGAGGACGACTGACGGGACGACGTGTCACCCGTCCTCGTCGCTGCCGAGCACAGCGGGCCCGAGGTCGGCGGGCAGGTGGGCGACGGCCAGCGCGACGGCCTCCTCCGCCGTCCCGGCCTCGGCGATCAGACCACCGTGCGGAAACCGCTGCACCTGGTATGGGAAGCCGTCGTCCGCGGGAGCAATCGCGATCACCACCGCCCCGCACGGCACGCCGGTGCGGGGCAGGAAGACGAGCACCCGGTGGCTGACGACCGGGTACAACTGCCGCAGCTTCGGCTCCGCACCGGCCGCCTCGACCAACAGGCCGAACCCGGTGAACTCCGGCTCCCGCAGCGCCCGTTCCCGGAGCCAACCCCACTGCAGCCCGACCACGGCGGCAGCCCCGCGCTCATGGGCCTCGGCCAGCTCCGAGGAGGCCAGGAACGGGAACCGCTCACGGAGCTCCCGCAGGTTCCGGCCGCTCCCCCAGGCCATTGCGGCCCGGACGACATCCCGGAGGTCCGCCGTCCCGCCCGTGATCATCTCGACGCCCAGGCTCCGGCCGCTGACCAAGAACCGGCGCTCCTTCACGGCGAGATGGACCTGGAGCGGCCGGCGCGCGGGGCCCGGGGGCGCCGTGCCCGCCGGGGCGGCGATGTTCGCCGAGGACGCACCGCGCCAGACTCCCGGCACCAAGGTGATGTCCACCGCCAGTTCGGCGGCCGCCGACTCCAGTGCGGCGGCGAGGCTCCCGGCGGCGGCCACGTCCGGGTAGAGATCAGGATTCATCCGCCCAGTCTGACCATACGAATTCCCTGAATCCAGAAAACGGCCTGATCCGACCACTTCCGAACGAACCGTACGGAAGCGGGTTTTCCGCTCTCCGAGGCCGGGGTAGGGCGGAGACGTTCGCACTCCGACGTTCGTACTCCGACGATCACCTAGACCGGAGCGGAGGCGAATCCTTGAGAATTTCCGCGGAAGGAATCCGCATGAACAGGACCGTTCGCAACGCCCTCGTCACCGTCGTGGCCGCCGGCGCCCTCACCGCCGCCGTCGCACCCGTCGCCATGGCCGCCGAACAGACCCGGACGAGCACCGTTGCCCAGGCCCGGCTCGCCAACCCGAAGACCGTCAAGGCCGCCGCCTACAACCAGGCCCGCAGCACCCTCGCCCAGGCCGGCAGCCAGACGGCCGCCAAGTCCCACCCGGCGCACGGCACCAAGGACGTCCCGGTCTCCTACGGCACCAGCCTGCTCGCCGCCGCCCGCGACGAGTTCCGCGCCGCCGACAAGAACCTTCCGGCGGGCCAGAAGAAGTCCGACATGTCGATCCCGCACTACAACGCCATCCACAGCGCGGCCGACACCATGGGCATCACCGTCTGGTGACCGGTGGCACGGCCGCCCCGGGCAGCGCGGCCGCCCCGGACTGACCGTTGCCCCGCGCGCTCAGGCCCCCTGGGCGCGCGGGGCCGCTCCCGCGTACGGGCCCGTGCGGAGGAACGCCCGGCGCAGTGGGGCGGCGGTGACGAAGACGAACAGGCCGAAGAGCGTCATCGCCGGCAGCCCGACGACTCCCTGGAGGCAGTCGAGCGGACGGCGCACGACAGCGTCCCAGTTCCCCCACCAGTTCGCCGTCAGATCGGCCACCATGACCCCCGCCCCGAGCCACGCCCCCGCCGGGCGCGCCCGGGCCACCAGCACGGCCGCCAAGGGGTCGAGCACGAGCAGCGCATGGAACAGCACCTGACTGGGCAGCGGCCACCAGGCGTACGCGTGCAGCCCGCCGCTCAGGACGTCGAAGGCGTGCACCGCCGCCCCCTCGACGAATCCGACCACCCACACCGCCGCCGCCCACCGCACCCAGCGCGGCCGCGCTCCCCAGCCCCCGCGGATCCCTTGCGTCCCCGGTGTCCCAGGTATTCCTGGCACCCCCTGCGTCCCCCGTGTCACCGCACCAGCCTAGAGGGGCGGTTGATCATCCTCGGGGCGCCCTACGACCCGTCCGACTCCTGCCTCGGGAGGACCCGGGGCTCGCCCGGGCTGCCGTCGGGGAGGACGTCGAAGACGGTGAGCGAGGTGCGGCCGGTGACGGTGATCTGGTCGGGGCCGGACCAGTCGACGCGGACGAAGTCGCCGCCGCTGGTGTTCCAGGTGCCCATGCTCCAGTGGCGGGCGGACCAGCCGGTGCCGGTCTCCAGCTCCACCCGGTAGACCGGGTCGATGGAGAAGGCGACGTTGGTGACGGTGAGTACCCGGTCCGGACGGTTGGGGCTGACGAAACGATCCTCACGGCCCCCGTGGCCGCTGAACACGAAGGACAGGAACAGGATCGGCACCGCGGCCAGGACGAACGGCGCCAGCACGGCCGCGCAGCCGATCTGCGAGAACCGGGAGCGGAACTCCAACTGGATCACCAGCGAGACCACGACCAGCACCACCGCCGCCCCGATCAGCAGGACCGGACGGTTGAGCCAGTGTTCGAGCAGCACCAGCCCGCCCGAACGGGAGGCGTGCCAGCCCGGCAGGTACGCCAGCAGCGCAGCGAGCGCCGCACTCCTGAGCCCCCACGCGATCTGCCAGCGGCGTCTCGCCGTCATCCGTCCCCCCGGGCCGTCTTTTGCCGACCTTTGCGCGGACTTTACTACAGGGGCCCGGCGCGCTGGGGGTGGCCGCTGGCGCACCGCCGGACCGAGCAGCAGCACCGGGTGGTCGAGTCGACGCTCGGCCACCACCAGCCCGCCGCGTACGCCAGGAACGCAGCCGGCGCAGCCGCTCCGAGCCCTACGCGATCCGCTCGCGACGCTTCGTCACTGCCCCTCCCCCAACGGTCTTTTGCCGCCCCTTGGCGCGGACTTTACTGCGGTGACGCCAGTGCGGCCCGGGCGGCGGGTGTCCCCGCTGCCCGGGCCGTCCGACGGCTACCGGCCGTACCCCCGTCACTGCCGGTAGAAGACGCTCCGCGACCAGAAGTAGCCGAGCAGGGTCAGCCCGGTGCACCAGGCGAGGGCGATCCAGCCGCTGTTGCCGATGGCGGTGCCCATCAGCAGGCCGCGCAGGGTCTCGATGATCGGCGTGAAGGGCTGGTACTCGGCGAACCAGCGCAGCACGGTCGGCATCGAGTCCGGCGGCACGATCGCGCTGCCGAGGAAGGGCAGGAAGGTCAACGGCAGCGGCGTGTTGCTCGCGCTCTCCGGCGTCTTGGAGACCAGTCCGATCCCTGCGGAGATCCAGGTCAGCGCCAGGGTCACGTACAGCAGCAGGCCCGCTGCCGCCAGCCACTCCAGCGGGTCGGCGCCGGAGCGGAACCCCATCGCGAAGGCCGCGCCCGTCACCAGCACCAGCGCGATCACCGTCTGGATGACGCTGCCGATCACGTGTCCGGCCAGGAACGAGGACCGGGATATCGACATCGTCCTGAACCGGTTGACGATCCCCTCGGTCATGTCGACGCACACGCCCACCGCGGTGGCGACCGCTCCCGACGTCGCCGTCATCAGCACGATGCCCGGCGTCACGTAGTCGATATAGCTCCCGCCACCGATGCCCGCGCCGAGTGCGCCCCCGAAGGCGTAGTTGAAGAGCGCCAGCATCATCACCGGCATGACCACCACGGAGAAGGTCATCGCCGGGTACCGCTGCGCGCGCTTGAGGTTCCGCCGCAGCATGGTCAGCGAGTCGCTGACCACATAGGTCGTCGCGCTCATCGTGCACCCTCCCCGGTGAGTTGCAGGAAGACGTCGTCCAGGTCAGCCGTCTCGACGACCAGCGACTCGGCCCGTACGGAGGCGTTGTCGAGCGCGTCCAGCACCGCCCGTACGGTGAGCACGGAGTTGTCCCCCGGGATGTCCAGCCGCAGGGCCTCCGCGTCGGCGGTGGCGTAGTCGAACAGCGCGGCGGCGGCGGTGAGTCGGTCGATGTCCGAGAACTGGAACCGGATCCGCCCGCCGGGGACGATCCGCTTCAACTCCTCGGCCGTGCCCTCGGCGACGATCCGGCCACCGTCCAGGACCGCGATGCGGTCGGCCAGTTGGTCGGCCTCGTCCAGGTACTGGGTGGTGAGAAAGATCGTCACCCCGTGGTCGGCGACCAGGCCCCGGATGATCTCCCACATGGTGCGCCGACTGCGCGGGTCCAGCCCGGTGGTGGGCTCGTCCAGGAAGATCACCTTGGGGTCGCCGACCAGGGTCATCGCCAGGTCGAGCTTGCGCCGCATGCCCCCGGAGAAGGTGACGACGGGCTTGCGCGCGGCCTCGGCGAGCTCGAAGCGCCGCAGCAGGTCCTCGGCCCGCCTCCGCCCCTCCCGACGGGGGAGGTGGTTGAGGTCAGCCATCAGCATCAGGTTCTCCTCGGCGGTGAGGAGGTTGTCCACGGCCGAGAACTGGCCGGTGACCCCGATCGCCTTCCGCACCCCGTCGGCCTGGCGGACCACATCGTGCCCGGCCACCCGGGCCGAGCCGCCGTCGGCGGGGATGAGGGTGGAGAGGATCTCCACCGTGGTGGTCTTGCCCGCGCCGTTCGGGCCGAGCAGGGCGAACACGCTGCCCGCCGGGATGGACAGGTCGACGCCCCTGAGCACCGCCTTGTCCCCGTAGCTCTTGGTCAGCCCGGCCACCGAGATCGCCGCCGTGCTCGCGACCGGGGGCGTTGCCGGGCTCGTCGTCGTCGTCGCCATCAGGCCCTCCGGATGAGGATGCTGCCGACCTGGGTGGCGCCGCGGACCTCGACCGTCTCCCGGGCCTCGCCCGGACCGGCCGCCGTGTCGAGGGCGTTGCGGACGGCGCCGAACTTGCTGTGCACGTCGAGCCAGGCCGCCGTGCCCTCCGCGATGCCGACCTCGATGTCCCCGACGCCGACCTGCAGGCCGACCTTGCCGCGGACGACCTGGCCGACCCGGATGTGGCCGTTCGCCGTCTTGGCCTCGACGCCCCCCTCGGCGAGGCCGATGTGGATCCGGCCGTTGGAGGCGTTGGCCGTCAACTCGCCGCGCACCTCGTCGATCTCGGTGTCGCCGTTGCTGTTCTTGGTCGTCAGCCGGCCACCGACGGCGCCGACCTCGATCCGGCCGGAACCCGTCACCTCGGCGTCCCCGGCGACGGTGCCGAGCCGGATGTCGCCCATGTCGGTCTTGAGCCGGGCGCCCTCGGCCCGGTCGACCTGGATCCGCCCCATGGAGGTCTTGATCCGGCAGTCGCCGAGCGGGCCCTCGGTGACGAAGTCCGCCATCGGGGAGTCGGCGTGCACCTCCGAGCCGGCGGGCAGCTCGACCGTGATGTCGATCGAGCCCTTCTTGCTGGAGAACACCGTCCGCTGCTTGGGACCCTTGACGGTGAGCCGGCCGCCGGAGAAGTCGATCTGGGTCAGCTCGGCGGCCTTGACGTCCGCGTCCCTGGCGGAGCTGGTGGGCCGGACCTCGACGATCGTGTCGGTGCGCTTGCTCGCCCGGATCCACACCGAGCCGATCTCGAATTCGAGGGAGACGGAGATCTGTCCGTCAGTCTCGTACGTGGGCATGGCTGTGCCGTCCTCTTGACTCGTGTGGGTGTTCCCGCTGGTCGGAGCGGAGGTGACGTCGAAGGGTCAGTCGGTCTGACGGTGATGCGGAAGCGCTAGTGGACCCAGCCGGTGAAGCCTTGGCCGCCGCCGCGGGTGGTGCGGGCGCCGAGGTCGGCGGCCGGGCGGACGGCCGGGCGGCCGCCGTCGACCGCGCCGGCGACGGCCCGGACCAGCCAGGCGTTGAGCGAGAGCCCCTCCTGCCCGGCGGCCTCCTCCGCCCTCGCCTTGAGGTGCCCGGGCAGGCGGAGGTTGATCCGGGCGGTGCCGCTGTCGTCCGACTCCGACATCGCGGACGGGGGCACCGGCGCCGTTATCGGTGGCACCACGGGCGGCACCACCGGTGGCACCACGGGCGGCAGCCCACCCGGCGCCACGGGCGGCTCCTCCCCGTGGAAGCCGCCGGAGCCGGGCGGGGCCGTCACCACGAACTCGGGATCGAGGCCGCGCAGTCGCACGTCCACCGAGCCCGGGGCGAGGTCACGGGTGACTTCGCCCATGGCGGCGGAGAGGGCGTTGAGCAGGGTGAGCCGCACGGCCGACTCCAGCGGGAGCGTCAGCCGGTCGGCCAGCGCCCGCGCTTCGTCCCCGCCGGTGGCGGCGGCCACCGCGAGCTCGTTCCGGAGGTTGTCGACGTACGGCGTGAGGTCCATGGCTAGAGCATGGCACAGCAGTGGTGCCATGTCGAGGTGTTTATGGCACCACTCTGGCACCACGCCCGGGCCACGCCCGGCACAACGCCTGGCGCCACACCCGGCACCGCACCCGCGGCACCACGCGAACCGCCCCGCCGACCGGGGTCGACGGGGCGGTTGACCTGCGGGAACGTCAGCCCTGCTGCTGCCAGCCCGCCAGGTAGGAGTCGATCTCGCCGACCAGCCCGTCCTTGCCCGCCTGCTCCAGGAACGAGGCCTCGACCGCGTTGCGGGCCAACGCCGCCACCCCGGTCTCGTCCAGCCCGAGCAGCCGCGCCGCCACCGCGTACTCGGTGTTGAGGTCGGTGCCGAACATCGGCGGGTCGTCGCTGTTGACCGTCACCAGCAGCCCGGCGTCGACCATCCGCTTGATCGGGTGGTCGTCGATCCGGTCCACCGCCCGGGTGGCGATGTTGGAGGTCGGGCAGACCTCCAACGGGATGCGGTGCTCGCCCAGGTGGTCGAGCAGCGCCGGGTCCTTCACCGCCTGGGTGCCGTGCCCGATGCGCTCGGCGCCGAGCACCCGGATGGCGTCCCAGACGGTCTCCGGCCCGGTGGTCTCGCCGGCGTGCGGGACGGAGCGCAGGCCGACGGCCCGGGCCCGGTCGAAGTACGGCTTGAACTGCGGCCTCGGCACGCCGATCTCGGGGCCGCCCAGGCCGAAGCTGACCAGGCCCTCGGGGGCGAGCTCGGTGGCCAGCCGGGCGGTGATCTCGGCCGCCTCCAGGCCCGCCTCGCCGGGGATGTCGAAGCACCAGCGCAGCACCACGCCGAGGTCCTTCTCGGCGCGCAGCCGGGCGTCCTCGATCGCCTCCATGAAGGCCACGTCGGGGATGCCGCGCTTGACCGAGGAGTACGGGGTGATGGTCAGCTCGGCGTAGCGGATGTTCTGCCGGGCCATGTCCTCGGCCACGCCGTAGGTCAGCGCCCGGACGTCCTCGGCGTCGCGGATCAGGTCCACCACGCTCAGGTAGACCTCGATGAAGTGCGCGAAGTCGGTGAAGGTGAAGTACTCGGCCAGCGCCGCCGGGTCGGTCGGCACCGCGGTCTTGCCGGCGTACCGCCCGACCAGGTCGGCGACGACGCGCGGCGAGGCCGAGCCGACGTGGTGGACGTGCAGCTCCGCCTTGGGCATCCCGGCGATGAACGCCTCGATGCTCCGGTCGGCGGTGCCGCCGGGGGTGCTGCCAGTGGGGTTTCCGATCCGACTTCCGTCCGGCTGGACCACGGTGGTTCCCTTCTCCTTCTGCTTCTGCGCCGCGCCTTCTACGCGCGTATCGCGAACGTCGGCCCAGGATAGGCCCAAAGCCGGGCGGCCGGTCGGTGATCAACCGCCGAGCGCGACCGCCGCGGTGTGGATCAGCAGCCCGGCCAGCGCGCCGACCACGGTGCCGTTGATCCGGATGAACTGGAGGTCCCGACCGACGTTGGCCTCGATCTTGCGCGAGGCGTCGTCGGCGTCCCAGCCCGCCACCGTCTCCGAGATCAGCGAGGTGATCTCGGCCCGGTAGGTGTCGACCAGGTACTGGGCGGCGTCCTGGAGCCAGCCGTCCACCTTGGCCTGCAGCTTGGCGTCGGTGGCCAGGCGCTCGCCGAAGCCGCGCACGCCGTCACGGATGCGCCGGCGCAGTTCGCTGTCCTCGTCCTCGGCCGCGCCCATCACCAGGGTGCGCACGGCCGCCCAGGTGGAGTTGATCAGGTCCTGCACCTCGGGCCGGGCCAGCAGCTCGTCCTTGGCCCGCTCGACCCGGGCGATGGTCTCCGGATCGGTCTGCAGCTCGGTGGCGAAGTCGGCGAGGAAGTTGTCGATCGCGCCGCGGGCCGGGTGCTCGGGGTCGTCCCGGATCTCGGTGACGAAGCGCAGCAGCTCCTTGTAGACCCGCTCGCCGACCTGGTGGTCGAGGAACTTCGGGGTCCAGCCCGGGGTCTTCTGGGTGACCTTGCGGACCACGTCCTCGTGATTGGCGGTCAGCCAGCCGTGCGCCCGGACGGCGACCAGGTCCACCACGCCGTGGTGCCCGCCGTCCGCGACCACCTTGCCCAGCATCCGGCCCATCGGCTCGGCCACCGAGGTGGCGGCGGCCCGCCTGGTCACCGCCTCGGCGACCACCGCCCGCACGTCGTCGTCGCGCAGCACCGCGAGCAGCCCGCGCAGCGCCGCCGAGGCCTCCTTGGTGACCCGCTCGGCGCTGCCCGGAGCGGCCAGCCACTCCCCCAGCCGGCGGCCGATGCCGAGCGCGGCGAGCCGACCGCGCACCACGTGGCCGGCCAGGAAGTTGTCGCCGACGAACTCGCCGAGCGAGCGCCCGAAGGCGTCCTTCTTGGTCGGGATGATCGCGGTGTGCGGGATCGGCAGGCCGAACGGACGGCGGAACAGGGCCGTCACCGCGAACCAGTCGGCCAGCGCACCGACCATGCCCGCCTCGGCGGCGGCCGCCACGTACCCGGCCCAGGCGCCGGCACCGGCCGCCTTGGCCCAGGTGGCGAGGGCGAAGACCAGGGTCGCGAAGGCCAGCAGGCCGGTCGCGATGGTCTTCATCCGGCGGACGCCGTGTCTCTTCTGCTCGTCGGCCGCGGTGAACCGGACCCCGGGGCCGGTCCCGCTGAAGGCTTCGTCACTCACCCCGCCAGTCTGCCCGTTGCCCGGCGCGGACGGGGGCGTGCCCCACGATCACCCGCCCCGAACCCCCGGCCCGCGCCCCGCGCCGCCCCCCTCGACCCGACCACGCCCACGCCCGGAACCGGCTCACGCCCCGCCCAGCACGATCCGCCGCACCCCCGCCCCCGCCCACCGCGCCGGGTCCGTGCACCGCCGCCCGTCCAGCAGCACCACCACCCCCGGCAGGTCCGCCGGCCCCAGCTCCCGGTACTCCGGGTGGTCCGCCTGCAGCACCGCCGCCGCCACCGGCTCCCCGCCGTACGCCGGCAGCCCGAGCGCCGTCAGCTCCTCCGCCCGGTACAGCGGATCGGCGACGTACGGCCTGGCCCCGGCCGCCTCCAGCGCCGCCACCAGCGGGAACACCCCCGAGTACGCCGTCTCCTTGACGCCGCCCCGGTACGAGGCGCCCAGCACCAGCACCCCCTGCCCGGCGAGCCCGCCCGGCAGCACCCCGGCGAGGGCCCCGGCCAGCACCCCGACCGCGTACCCGGGCACCTCCAGGTTGGCCTCCCGGGCCGCCCGGACCACCGTCGCCGCCGGGTCGTTCCACAGGTACAGCCGCGGGTACACCGGGATGCAGTGCCCGCCGACCGCGATGCCCGGCCGGTGCAGGTGGCTGTAGGGCTGCGAGTTGCAGGCGTCGGCGACCTCCGCGAAGTCCACCCCGACCCGGTCCGCGTACCGGGCGAACTGGTTGGCCAGCGCGATGTTGACGTCCCGGTACGTGGTCTCGGCGAGCTTGGCGAACTCGGCCGCCTCCGCCGAGGCCAGCTCCCACACCCCGTTGGGCCGGGGCAGGTCGGGGCGCGGGTCGAAGTCCAGCACCGCCCGGTAGAACTCGGCGCCGCGCCGCAGCGACGGGGCGTCCAGGCCGCCGACCAGCTTGGGGTAGCGCCGCAGGTCGGCGAAGACCCGTCCGGTGCGCACCCGCTCCGGGCTGAACACCAGCGCGAAGTCAGCCCCGGGCGCCAGCCCGGAGCCGGCCGCCAGCCGGGGCGCCCAGCGCTCCCGGGTGGTGCCGACCGGCAGGGTGGTCTCGTAGCTGACCAGCGCACCCCGGCGCAGCCCGGCCGCGACGGCGTCGGTGGCCGCGTCGAGCAGCGCGAAGTCCGGGGTGCCGTCGGCGGCGGTGACCAGCGGGACGACCAGGACGACGGCCTGCGAGGCGGCCACCGCGGCCGTGGTGTCGGTGGTGGCGCGCAGCCGGCCCTCGGCGACCACCCGCTTGAGCGCCTCGTCCAGGCCCTCCTCCCGGGGGAACGGCGGCACGCCCCGGTTGACGCTCTCCACCACCCGGGGCGCGATGTCCGCCCCGACCACCCGGTGGCCCTTGCGCGCGAACTGCACGGCCAGCGGCAGGCCGAGCTTGCCGAGCCCGACCACGCAGACGTCCAGCGCGGTCATCCCCGGCCTCCGTTCACCGAGTTGGCGAGCCGGCGCCACACCGGGTGCCGCCGCAGCCCGCGCCGCAGCTGCTCCGGGACGACCCCGCGCCACAGCTGCTGGGCCAGGTTGAGCGGTGGGACGGCGACGGCCGGCGGCTCCTCGGGCAGCAGGAACAGCTCGTCGGGCAGGCCGAGTCGGGCGTCCCGGAACGCCGGGTAGCCCGCGTACCGCCGCCCGTCCGCCACCACCGGCGGCTCGCCGTGCGCGGCCTCGTAGCGGATCTGGTCGCGCAGCGCCTCCGGCCTCACGGCGGCGGCGAGTTCGAGCCGCAGCCGGGCGGCGACCGGCAGCCGGTGGTACACCTCGCGGGCGCCGAACCGCTCGATCATCCGGCCGACCTCGGCGCACACCCGCTGCTGCAGCCCGTCGTCCAGCAGCAGGAAGCCGTCCTGGAGCAGCCGGGGCACGTCCCAGGCGAAGCTGCGGACCCGGATGGCGTCCAACTCCTCTCCCGGATCGGCCAGTTCGACGGCCACCTGCTGCAGGGCGGCGATCCCGCGCAGCCGGTCCAGCACCGAGGCCCGCTCGGTGACATTGCCGCGGTCCTCGCGCAGCACCAGGAAGTAGCAGTCGTAGTCGGCGAGGACGGACACCCGGTCCGCCCGCAGGCAGGCCTCCAGGGTGAACGGCTGGTCCGAGAACACCTTCAGCTCCTCGTCGCGGCGCAGGCCGTGGCGCCGGACGAGGTCCAGCCGGAACAGCTTGGTGTCGGACAGCGCCCAGGCCAGCGCCGAGTCGGCGAACCCGACCGACTCGGCGTCGGCGTGGAAGATGCCCTGCGGCACCAGCCGTCCGTTCACCCCCACCTGCTTGGGCACCACCACGTCCGAACCCCAGGCGTCGGCGGCCGCGACCAACCGCTCCAGCGCCTCCGCGCCGAGCCAGTCGTCGGCGCCGAGGAACAGCACGTAGCGCCCGCGGGCGAGGTCCAGGCCGCGGTTGGTCGGGGCCGCCGGGCCGCCCGAGTTGCGCTGGTGGACCACCCGGAACAGCCCCGGGTGCCGGTCCGCGTACTCGTCCAGCAGCGCCTCGCCACCGTCCGTGGAGCCGTCGTCGACGACCACCACCTCCAGCCGCCCCGGCGCCAGGGACTGCCCGACCAGGGAGTCCAGGCAGGCGGTGAGGTACGGCATGGTGTTGTAGACCGCGACCACCACGGTCACGTCGGGTACGGTCACGGGCGGCGGGCCTCCGGGGCTGGCGGTTCACCGGCGCGTGCGCTGACCGGCGGCGATGCACCGTCCAACTCGGCCGCCCGCCGGGGAGTCACGTGCCCTCCCCGGACGGGTGACCGGAACCGAACACCAGCTTGACGGGCCGGACGGTCGCGACGTCCGACCGACCGCTCCCCCTGCACGCCCGGACGCCGGTACGCCCGGACGCCGTCAGCCGATCGCGACCTCCGCGTACATCCGCGCGATCACGTCCTCGATGGCCGGCTCGCGCACCGAGAGGTCCACCAGCGGGTACCGCTCCGCGACGGCCGCCACGATCGGCGCCGCGCTCTGCTGCGCCGGGAAAGCCAGCCACTGCCGAGGCCCCTCGACCTTCACCACCCGCGCCCCGGCCACCTCGATGGCCGGACGGGCCTCCGCCAGGTCGACCACCAGCGTCCGCTCGCTGCGCCCGGCGGCGTGCAGCCCGTCCAGTCCGCCGTCGTGGACGACCCGGCCGTGGTCGATGACCATCACCCGGTCGCAGAGCTGCTCGATGTCGGTGAGGTCGTGGGTGGTGAGCAGCACGGTGGTGCCGAGGTCCCGGTTGACCTCGCGCAGGAACTCCCGCACCCGGCCCTTGCTGACCACGTCCAGGCCGATGGTCGGCTCGTCCAGGTAGAGCACCTGGGGGTCGTGCAGCAGGGCCGCCGCGAGGTCGCCGCGCATCCGCTGGCCGAGCGAGAGCTGTCGGACGGGCGTGTCCAACAAGCCGTCCAGGTCGAGCAGTTCGACGCAGCGGCCGAGGTTCTCCCGGTACCGCCGGTCGGGGATCCGGTAGATCCGGCGGGCGAGTTCGAAGGAGTCGCGCAGCGGGAGGTCCCACCACAGGGTGGTGCGCTGGCCGAAGACCACGCCGATCCGGCGGGCCAGCGCGACCCGTTGGCGGGCGGGGTCGACCCCGGCGACGCGCAGCCGTCCGGAGCTGGGGACGAGGATGCCGGTGAGCATCTTGATGGTGGTCGACTTGCCTGCGCCGTTGGGCCCGATGTAGCCGACGCACTCGCCGGCCTCGACGGTGAAGCTGAGCCCGTCCACCGCGCGCACCTCGCGCTTGATCCGGCTGAACCGGCCGGTGCGGGCCCGCACGGTGAAGGTGCGGTGGACGTCCTGGAGTTCGATCAGTGCCATGGGGATTCCTCGGGAAGCAGGGGGAGTTCAGCTGCCGGTGCCGCGGTAGGCGCGCAGCCCGGCCCGCCAGGCGAACCCGGCGGCGGCGACGCACAGCGCGGCGGCGACCGGCGAGGCGTACTGGAAGGCGGCGGGCAGTCCGAGCGGGTCGGGCCGGCCGAGGATGCGCAGGGAGGGCAGCCAGTTGACGAAGGCCAGCGGCACTCCGAAGACCACCCCGGCCACCAGCTCCTTGGCGAAGACGGTCGGCGGGTAGTGCAGCAGGGTCGCCCCGCCGTAGGTGAAGGAGTTCTGGATCTCCTTGGACTCGCCCCACCAGAACTGGACGGTGGCGCCACCGACGTAGATCGCGCCGAAGATGACGCTGCCGCACAGCAGCAGCACGGGCACCAGCAGCACCCTGTCCCAGGTCCAGTGCACGTCCAGGGCGGTCAGCGACCAGGCGAGCACCAGTACGGCCTGGAGTGGGCGGCCGAGCCTGCGCAGGCTGAAGCGTTCGGCGCACAGCTGGGAGAGCGCGGGCGCGGGACGGACCAGCATGGTGTCCAGCGTGCCGTTCATGATCCGCACGCCCAGGCCGTCGGCCGAGCCGACCAACAGGTTGGCCATGCCGAGCGAGAAGGTCGCGGTGGCGTACAGGAAGGCGATCTCCGGCAGGCGCCACCCGCCGAGCTGGTCGGTGTGCCGGAACATGATCACCAGCACCACGAAGTCGAGGGAGTGGGTGACCAGGCTGGCCAGCAGGTTCAGCAGGAAGGAGGCCCGGTAGGCCATCGTCGAGCGCATCCACATCCGGGCGCACATCCACCAGGAGCGGACCGCCCAGGAGGTCCGGACCAGGAACGGCTCGGCGGCGACGGGCTCGACGGCGAACGGCTCAGCGCCGAGCGACTCGGCGGACGGGAGAACGGCGGAGGACTCAGCCACCCTGCACCACCACCCGCCGGGTCGCCAGCCACTGCGCGCCCCGCCCGGCGGCGAGCAGCACGGCCGCCCAACCGAGTTGGAAGCCCAGCGCGGACAGCAGCCCGGTGCCGTCCGCCCGCTCCAGGAAGACGTCGGTGGGCACCTTGATCAGCGCCGCCCACGGCAGCACCCGGGCGAGGTCGCCGAGCCAGCCGGGGAAGAGCACGATCGGCAGCAGCATGCCGGAGAAGAACATCGAGACCACCAGTGTCACCGCGCGCACCCCCTCCGAGTCGTGCAGCCAGAAGCCGGTGATCGAGACCAGGAACCGCACCCCGAAGCTGACCAGCAGTGCGAGCAGCACCGAGAGCAGGAAGAACACCCAGGTCAGCGGGTGTTCGGGCATCCGGGTGCGGAACACCAGCGCGCCGGCCAGCAGCGGTACGGTGCCGCGGACCAGCGCCTGGAAGCCGGCCCGGCCGAGGTCGGTGGCCAGCCACCAGCCCTGGAAGTCGACCGGACGGTAGAGGTCGACGGCGATGTCCCCGCTGCGGAAGCGGTCCTGGAGTTCGTCCTGGAAGCCGCCGCCCCAGACCGCGACGGTGACCAGCAGCGCCTGGCTGACCCAGATGTAGGTGACGGCCTGACTCTGGTCGTAGCCGCCGAGGTTGGGGCGGGCCTGCCAGAGGGCGAGGAAGGAGGAGGCCAGGATGATGCCGAAGACGGTGTTGGTGAAGGTTCCGGCCAGGGTGGCGGCCCGGTAGGTGGAGTAGCGGCGGAAGGCGCCGGCGGCGACGGCGGCGTACAGCCCGAGAGCCGTCCCGGAAGCAGCGTTCCCGGAAGCGTCGGAAGCGTCGGAAGTGCCGGTCCCGGAGGCGGAGGAGGGGCTCGCCCCGGTATCAGGAGGCCTCGCCCCAGCTGGTGCAGCGTTCTGCATATTGTCTCCTTGTCGACAAATACGGGTAGGCGGATACCCGCAGGCACCCGCCCACGCATCAGCGGCTCCGACCGGCCACACCCGGGGGTGCCGGGCCGGACGGGCGGAGCTGTCGGAAAGTCGGTGCACTGAAAGCAGCGCACCGAAAGCGGTGCACCGAAAGTGGTGCACTGAAAGTGGTGCACTGAACGTCAGTGCGCTGAAAGTCGGTGCGCTATGCAATTTGCACCTTTCACCGTACCGCCGGCCCCCACCGCCCGCACCCGGTTTTCCGACGCACCCCTGGGCGCGCGACACGGCCCGCACAACCGCGCACCTCAGACCCCCTGCCGCCGCTGAACCCGCGTCAAATAGCAGATAATCCCGTCATGACGTTGAGCACCCGCCGCCAGGCCAAACGGGCCGCCCGCCGCGAAGCCCGCCGGGCCCTCCCCCTCTGGCGCCGGCTCCTGCCCACCTGGCGGATCACCCTCGGCACCCTCGCCGCACTGGTGCTGCTCGCCGTCGGCGCCTTCGCCGTGCTCTACGTCATCGTCCCGGTGCCCGACCCCAACGCCCGCGCCGTCGCCCAGAACAACATCTACCTCTACGCCGACGGCACCACCGAGATCGCCCGCACCGGAGCCGTCAACCGCACCGACGTCACCATCGACCAGATCCCGCTGCAGACCCAGCAGGCCGTCGTCTCCGCCGAGGACCGCACCTTCTACCAGAACCGCGGCATCGACCTGAAGGGCATGCTCCGGGCCGGCTGGAACACCCTCCTCGGCAAGGGCATGCAGGGCGGCTCCACCATCACCCAGCAGTACGTCAAGAACTACTACCTGACCCAGGACCAGACCTTCGAACGCAAGGGCCGGGAACTCTTCATCGCCCTCAAGGTCGACCAGCAGCGCGACAAGAAGGACATCCTCGCCGGATACCTCAACAGCAGCTACTTCGGCCGCGGCGCCTACGGCATCCAGAGCGCCGCCCACGCCTACTACGGCGTCGACGTCTCCCAACTCACCCTCGGCCAGGGCGCCTACCTCGCCTCCCTGCTCCAGGCCCCCAGCCTCTACGACGTCAAGACCGCCACCCCGGCCAACCGCGAGAAGGCCGTCGCCCGCTGGAACTACGCGCTCGACGGCATGGTCCAGCTCGGCTTCCTCACCACTGCCGACCGCACCGCCACCACCTTCCCCGACCCCATCGACCCGCAACCCGCCACCGGCCTCGCCGGCCAGGCCGGCTACCTCGTCGGCGTCGCCGACGACTACCTCATCTCCTCCGGCACCATCGACGCCGCCACCCTCAAGGCCGGCGGCTGGCGGATCACCACCACCTTCGACAAGCCCAAGCAGGACGCCTTCGTCACGGCCGTCCAGGGCGAGCTCACCGACGAACTCGACCCCAAGGCCCGCCCCACCACCGACACCGACGTCCGGGTCGCCGGCGCCTCCGTCGAACCCGCCACCGGCCGGGTCGTCGCCGTCTACGGCGGCCCCGACTACGCCAAGCAGCCCTACAACGACGCCCTGCGCCAGGACAACCAGATCGGTTCCACCTTCAAGCCGGTCGACCTCGCCGCCGGCCTGATCGCCCAGCACACCGTCGACGGCCGGCCGATCACCACCGAGACCCGCTACGACGGCACCAGCGAACGCCCCGTCACCGGCGGCCCCACCCCGTACGCGCCGCCCAACGAGGACGACGTCGACTACGGCAACATCACCCTGCGCCACGCCATGGTGAAGTCCGTCAACTCCGTCTACGCCCAGGAGGGCGTCGACGCCGGACTCGCCCGCGTCCGGGAGACCGCCATCAAGCTCGGCATCCCCGACAGCGTCCGCGGCATGGACCCGGCCAACACCTCGATGACCCTCGGCACCGCCACCCCCAGCGCCCTCGACCTGGCCGGCGCCTACGCCACCCTCGCCAACCACGGCCAGGCCCACACCCCGTGGTCCGTCCAGAAGCTCGAACGGGTCGCCCCCGGCGGCGCCGTCGACGTCCCCAAGATGCCCGACCACAAGGCCACCGACGCCATCGGCCGCACCATCGCCGACTCCGTCACCGACGTCCTGCGCGATGTCGTCAGCCCGCGCGGCACCGGCGCCGCCGCCCTCGACCTCGGCCGCCCCGCCGCCGGCAAGACCGGCACCACCGACGCCAACCTCTCCGCCTGGTTCGCCGGCTACACCCCCGAACTCACCACCACCGTCGGCCTGTTCCGGGAGAACCCGAAGAGCCACGCCAAGGAACCGCTGTCCGGCACGGCCGGCCTCACCCGGATCAACGGCGGCACCTTCCCCACCAAGATCTGGACCGCCTACATGACCGCCGCCCTGAACGGCACCCCCACCCAGCAGTTCGACCTGCAGGCCGGCCACGGCAACCCGGGCACCGACAACTGGCCCACCACCACCGGCTCCACCAGCCCGAGCGCGAGCACCACCCCCAGCACCGCCACCACCGGCGCCCCCGCGACCACCACCCCCACCCACGCCCCCAGCGCGCCCCCCGCCACCGAGCAGCCCGGCCCCGGCGCCCCCAGCCCGCAGAACCCCCAGCCCACCCCCAGCCAGGACCAGCCCACCCCGAGCGCCCGGCCCACCCAGACCCGGCCCACCCGGCCCAGCAACCCGCCCACCGCCACCACCGGGCCCAGCAACCCGGCGACGGCGCCCGCCCAGTGACCCAGCCCTGACCCCTCGCCGAAACCCACGCCCACCCGGACCTACCCGGACGCCAACTCCCGCTCCAGCGGCGTCCGGAACCGCGGCGTCACCCGCACCGCCCCCAGCCAGCCCGCCAGCCGCCCCGCCTCCGCCGCTACCGCCCGCTCGGCCTCCGCCCCGACGTCCCGGAACAGCCGCCACACCACCGCGCCGTCCGCCCGCTGCGCCCAGCCGCCGACCACCTCGCCGCACCACCACACCGTCGGCCCGGCATTGCCCGCCCGGTCGAACAGCGCAGGCACGTCCTCCGGCCGCAGGTACCAGTCCCGCCCGCGCCAGCCCATCACCGCCGGGTCCAGCGCGGGCAGCAGCGCCGCCCACGGCTCCGGGGCCGCCACCGGCCCCTCGTCCCCCGGCAGCACCACGGCCGCCGCGCCGTCCGCCAGCGCCACGGCCCGCGCGTCCACGTCCGCCAGCGCCTTCCGGACGTCCCCCAGCGTCCAGCCCGTCCACCACTTCACGTCCTCGACCGCGGCCGGACCGTACGCCGCCAGCCAGCGCCGCACCACCTCCGCCTTCGCCTCCCGCACCGGCACGTCCGGCCACTGCGGCACCAGCGCCCACGGATAGCTACTGCTCAGCCACGACCCGCGCGGACGGCACCGGCGCACGTGCCCGTCCGAGGCCAGCAGCCGCAGCAGGCGGCTGCCCACACTCTGCTTGGCCTCGTACGCCTTGCCCGCCGACATCAGCATCGTCTCGCGCAACTGCGGTACGTCGTCGCCGAGTTCCTTGGTCGTCGCCTCACCGCGCACGGCCAGCGCGGCCAGCACCGCGCGCTCCGTCTCCGCCAGCCGGGCCTCGTCCCAGCCCTCCGCGTGGTCGCGCAGGTGCTTCAGCAGCGTCGCCCGTTCCTTCGCCGCGATCGCCCGCGCGGCCGCCGAACTCACGTACGGGGCGAGGCCCTCCGTCACCGCGAAGATCGTCCGCCGCATCGACAACAGCTTCACCAGCGAGACAGACTCGTACAGCGCCCGGTCCACCTCCGCCGTCGAGGGCTCCGCCAGCCGCGCACAGGCCGACAGGTACACCGTCGCCGCGTCCGTCGCGTGCAGCCCGACCACCGCGTCGGCCACGCCCTCCACCCGCACCGCCCGCACCGAGGGCGCCAACAGCTGCCGACGCCCCAACCGGGCCCGCCGCTCCACATCACCGATCACCCGGACACTCATGCCCGGACCCTAGCGGCTGCCACTGACGAACCCCGTCATTCGCCGCCCCGGCCGCCTACGCCGTGGACCCCGCCGCCGCACCGGCCGCGGTCTCGGCCAGCTCCGCGAACTCCGCGATCAGCGGCGACGTCCGCCCCGCCGCCCAGGCCAAGCACACCCGGTGGGGCGCGATGTCCGACACCGGCACGTGCACGACGTCCGAGCGGGTGTAGAAGGCCGCCATCGACAACGGCAGCACCACCATCCCCTCCCCCTCCGCCACGCACTCCAGCTTCTCCTCCACCGTGTCCAACCGCGGCCGGGACCGCTCCGGCCGCCGCCCGGACACCCCCGGCAGATCCCGCCACTCCGGCACGAAGTCCGGATCCTGCAGCAACAGCTCACCGCCCAACTCGGCCATCGGAACCGATACTTCACCCGCCAGCCGGTGCCCGGCCGGCAACACCGCCACCCGCGGCTCGGTGAACAGCGGACGCAGCACCAGACCCTGCCGGTCCACCGGCAGCCGGACGCAGGAGACGTCCGCCCGGCCGTCCAGCACCACCCGGGCCTGGTCACTCCAGCAAGTCCGCAGCACCTCCACCGCCAGCCCGGGATGCCGCCCGCGCATCCCACGCACCGCCGCCGTCACCGTCACCGTCACGCCGGGCATGAACCCCACCACGAACCGCGCCGGCCCCTCGCCCGACCGCCCCACCCGACGACGCAACGCCTCCGCCGCCGCCAGCAACGGCGGCGCATCCTCCAACAACTGCCGTCCCGCGTCCGTCAGTTCGGTCGACCGCCGGTCACGCCGGAACAACTGCGCACCGAACTCCGCCTCCAGCGCCCGGATCTGCCGCGACAGCACCGGCTGCGCGATGTGCAACCCCACCGCCGCCCGCCCGAAGTGCAACTCCCGCGCCACCGCCACGAAGTACCGCAGCTTCCGCAGATCGACGTCCACCGCCACCCCACTCCCCGCTCCCGGCTGATACCCCGAGGGTATGACAGCCGACCGAACAGGTCTTGGACCACACCACCCCACCCGGAGCACGATCGACACAACCCCGCACCACCCCACGAAAGGCACCACCATGGCCCTCAAGGAACAGCACGTCGTCGTCCTCGGCGGCACCTCCGGCATCGGCCTCGCCACCGCCGCCCTCGCCACCGAACGCGGCGCCCGCGTCACCGTCGTCTCCAGCCGACCGGACAGCGCCCGGCGCGCCCTCGCCACCCTGCCCACCGGCACCACCGCCGAGACCGCCGACCTGACCGACAGCCACCAGGTCAGCGCCCTCTTCGACCACCTCGGCCCCCTCGACCACCTGGTCTACACCGCCGGCGACCCGCTCGCCCTGATGACCGTCGACACCATGGACGTCGACGCCGCCCGCGCCTTCTTCACCCTGCGCTACTTCGGCGCCCTCGACGCCGTCCGCGCCGCCACCCCGCAGCTGCGTCCCGGCGGCTCGATCACCCTCACCTCCGGCACCGCCGGCCTGCGCCCGGTACCGGGCTGGAGCGTCCCCGCGAGCGTCTGCGGCGCGGTCGAAGGCCTGGTCCGGGCGCTCGCCGTGGAACTCGCCCCGATCCGGGTCAACGCCGTCCGGGCCGGGATGATCCGCACCCCGCTCTGGTCCGGCCTGCCCGAGGCCGACCGCGAGCAGCTGTACGCGCAGACCGCCGCAGCCCTCCCCCTCGGCCGGATCGGCGACCCCGAGGACACCGCCGAGGCCTTCGCGTACCTGATGGAACAGCGCTTCGCCACCGGCACCGTCGTCACCGTCGACGGCGGCGGCCTCCTCGCGTAGGGCGCCCGGTCGGAGGAGCAGCCCCGGTCAGAGGTAGAGGCCGGTCGAGCCCTCCGTGTCACCGAAGCGGCTCGCCGCCACCGCGTGCAGGTCCCGCTCGCGCAGCAGCACGTAGGTGGCCCCGCGCACCTCCACCTCCAGCTTGTCCTCCGGGTCGTAGAGGACGCGGTCACCGGGCTCCACCGAGCGCACGCTCTGGCCCACCGCCACCGCCTCCGCCCAGGTGCAGCGCTTGGACAGCTCCGCGGTCGCCGGGATCACGATGCCGCCGGTCGAGCGGCGCTCGCCCTCGGCGCCCTCGATGCGCACCAGCACCCGGTCGTGCAGCATCCGGATCGGCAGCTTCTCGCCCAACCGGTCGTGGCGCACCGGGTCGTGGCCGTGGTCGGCATGGGTCGGGTTGTCGTTCGTACTCACGGTCCCGAAGGTACCGCCCCCGGGCGCGGCGTGTGACGTCGGCCCGGAATGCGGAAGGGCCGGGCCGCCCGACGGCGTCCCGGCCCTCCGGCACCACGGTCAGTCCTTGCGGCGCTTGCGGGACGAGGCGAGCAGCACCACCAGGCCGAGGCCGACCACCGCGGCCGGGACGATCCGCTCCTTGCGCGGCTGCCCCTTCTCGTCCACGAACTGCGCCTTGACCTGCTCCAGCAGGCCGTTCGCGGCCACGTACGCCCGGGCCGTCTTCTCCTCGACGGTGGCCATCGCCTTGGCCTTGACCTGCGCGGAGATGGTGCTCGGGTGGATCCGTACGGCCAGCTCGTCCAGGTTCGCCGCCAGCCGGTCGCGGGTGCGCTCGATGTCCGCCTCGATCTGCGCAGCCGTCCGCGCCGGCTTGTCCTGCGTGCTCGCCTCGCCCACTCGGGCCACCCCATTCACTCGCCGATGTAGTCCTGTCGTCCTGTGCGACCAACCCAGTTTGTCAGCTGCCGAGCAGGGACGCGCGGCCCCACCCACCAACGGAGGTAAGTTTGCCGTGGTACGACCGCCCGTCCCAGCCCCAGGAGAGTACGACCGTGACTGAGCGCCTCCAGCCCGGCGACACCGCGCCCGCCTTCAGCCTGTCCGACGCCGACGGCAACCAGGTCTCACTCGCCGACCACCTGGGCCGCAAGGTCATCGTCTACTTCTACCCGGCCGCCCTCACCCCCGGCTGCACCAAGCAGGCCTGCGACTTCACCGACAACCTGGCGGTCTTCGCGGGCGCCGGCTACGACGTCATCGGCATCTCGCCGGACCAGCCGGAGAAGCTCGGCAAGTTCCGCGAGAAGGAGGACCTCAAGGTCACCCTGCTCTCCGACCCGGACCACCAGGTGCTGGAGGCCTACGCCGCCTACGGCGAGAAGCAGAACTACGGCCGCACCTACCAGGGCGTGATCCGCTCCACGATCGTCGTGGACGAGCAGGGCAAGGTCGAGCGCGCCCTCTACAACGTCAAGGCCACCGGGCACGTCGCCAAGCTGCTGCGGGACCTCAAGGTCGAGGCCTGAGCCTCCTGCACGAACCGACCGAACTGAACGAACCGAACGAAGCGGTGGCGGCCCACCCCCCGACCGGGTGTGCCGCCACCGCCGTTCCTCACCCCGGGTGACTAGCAGGCCCCGAGGTCGTTCCAGACGCCCCAGGCGCCACTGGCGGAGGGGTCGTCGCCCTTGGTCCACCACTTGTTCTGGTAGTAGTGCCCCTTCCAGGACACCTTGGTCGGCGTCGCGTAGGTGGTGCCCGCGTCCCAGCCCGGGGCGGCCGTGCAGGCACCGGACGTCGGCGTCGCGGTCGGGGTCGGGGTGGGCGTGCGGGTCGGGGTGGGCGTGCCGGTCGGAGTCGCGGTGGCCGTCGCGGTCGGCGTCGGGGTCGGGGTCGGGGTCGGGGTCGGCGTGGCCGTCTGGGTCGGTGTGGGTGTGGGTGTGCCGCCGTCCACCGCGCCCCGGGTCAGGTCACCCTTGATCCCGTACAGCGTCCCGCCCACGTTGACCGTCCAGTTCGACGGCGTGGACACCGGCAGGTAGTAGACGAAGTCGATGTCGACCGAGGCGCCCGGCGCCAGCGACTGCCAGCCCGGCAGCTTGACCGACACCCGGTTGTACGTGCCCTTCAGCCCGCCGACGTTGCCCGGCCCCGGGTTGTCCTGGCGGATCACCTGCAGCCCGAAACCGGACTGGTCCTTGGCGTTGCCCGGCGCCGAGACGGAGTAGTCGAACTGGAACTCGGTGCCGCCCGGCAGGGCCAGCGTCGAGTTGTTGACGATGTGCAGCTTCGGGTTGATCGGGTAGTTGGAGTCGCCCAGCGCGAAGTTGGTGAACGACACGTCGATCGGCAGGGTCTGCTGCGGCAGCGGCACCGTCGAGCGGACCGCCCCGTACGGGCTCGCCGCCTTGAACTTGTCGTACATCAGCGAGGTGAGCGTCGAACCGGGGACGTACTCGCCCTTGCCGCCGTTGGCGCCGGCGTCCCACCGGTAGTCGCCCGCGAGCTCCCAGATCATCGCGCCACCGGCGCCCTGGTCGACGATGTAGTCCGCCTTGGCGCCCACCGACTGCTCATCCTCGGTGGACAGGAACACCTTCTTGGAGTCGTTCCACAGCCACGGCGCGACCAGGCTGGAGCTGTAGTTGCGGGTGTAGCTGCCCTGGAGGGCGGTGTCGGTCACGCCGTAGTCGGAGAGGTAGTCGGGCAGGATGCCCTTCTCCAGGTTCTTGGCGTGCCACATCGGGTTCGACCCGGCCGGGGACTCCTTGCCCGCGTCGTCCTTGTCGTTCCAGATGTTGTCGATGCCGACCGCGCCGTCACCGCAGGAGGTCAGCCCGGAGCCGGCCGGGCAACCGGTCGCCGGGGCGGTGCCCCAGAGGCCGTTGGTGCCGCCCTGGACGTTCTTGAAGCCGCGGGTGTAGTACGGCAGGCCGACGTTGATCCGGCCGGCCGGCATCGCGCCGCGGAAGTAGTGGTACGACCAGTCGGCGTTCAGGTAGCCGATGCCGCCGTACTGCGCGGTGCCGTACACGTTGGCCGCCGCCAACTCGCCGTCCTTGCCGTCGTCGTAGAGCGAGGCGTTCGGACCCACGTACTTGTTCCAGGCGCCGTGCAGGTCGTACGACATGATGTTGACGTAGTCCAGGTACTGCGCCACCTGGAAGGTCTCCATGCCGCGCAGCAGGTACCCGGAGGACGGCGCCGCCACCGACAGCAGGTAGTGCCGGCCGTCGGCCGCGCCCGCCTTGTCCAGGCTCTCCCGCAGGGTCTTCATCAGCGCCGCGTAGCCCTTGGCCAGCGAACCGCGCTTGGCGTTGGCGAGCTGCCAGTCCAGCGGGTTGCCGGCGTCCTTCATCGAGGTCGGGTACTCGTAGTCGATGTCGACGCCGTTGAAGCCGTACTTGCGGATGAAGTCGACGGACGAGGCGGCGAAGGTGTCGATGCCGGCCTGGTTGACGCTGCCGTCCGGGTTGACCGTCATCGAGTAGAAGCCGCCGGAGTCCACCCGCTTGCCGTCGTCCCCGAAGTAGCCGCCGGTCTCGGTCCAACCACCGACCGAGATCAGGGTCTTGACGTTCGGGTACTGCTTCTTGAACTTCGTCAGCAGGTTGAAGTGGCCCTTGTACGGCAGCGTCGGGTCCAGCTGGGCGGCCGGCACCCCCGGGAAGTCGATCCCGGTGGCCTCGTTGGTCGGGCCGTCCGCACCGACGGACAGCTTGTTGTCGCCGCCGACGTGCCCGAAGGCGTAGTTGAGGTGGGTGACCTTGTCCCAGGGGATGTCGCTCACCAGGTAGGGCCGGTCGCCGTTCTTGCCGGTGCGCCAGCCGGTGAAGTACCCGATGATGCGGCGCTGGTGGTCCGCGCCCATCTTCTCGCGCCCGCCGGTGTCGTAGACCGAGCAGTACGGCACGTCCACCCCGGGCGTCCGGTACATCCCGTCCGGACGACAGGCCGAGTTGTCGACGGCCGCCGACGCCTCCGAGGGCGCCGCACCCAGCGTCGCCATCACCAGCCCGGCCAACGCGGCCGCCGCCACCGAGGCGACACCCGCCCGGGCGGCGGAGCTCTTACGGATCAACACTCGGTCCTCCAGGAGAGAGTGTCGGCACGTGCCCGTGGGGGAGCACGCACGTGGGGGATTCCAATTGGCGCCGAAGCTATGTGGTCTGAACCACATAGGTCAATAGGTCTGTACCAATTGGTCATCACTCGGCAAACCCGCGACCGCCCGTGACCGAACCGCCGCCCGCTCGTTCTCACCGCGGGAGGAAGGGGCACGACAACTGCCCTAAGGAGACCGCCATGCCGGTCAAGTACACCCGCGAACTGCTGGCGAGCGCCGCTGCCACCGCCGCCTCGCTCGACGAAACGCTGACCGCACTCGACCGGGAGCCGAACCGTGACCGGCGCAAGTACCTGCGCCGCAAGCTCACCGAATACGGGATCGACACCTCGCACTTCCGCTCAGCCGGAACCGTCTACACCCGCGAACTCCTTCAGGAGGCCGTGGCGGCATCCCACAGCGTGGCCGGGGTCGTGCGATACCTCCACCAGCGTCAGGCCGGCGGAACGCAGGCCCACATCGGGCGCCGCGTCAAGGCGCTCGGCATCGACACGTCGCACTTCACCGGACAGGCCCACGCCCGGGGCAAATGGCTTCCCACTCGCATCCCGGCCGCACAGCTCCTCATCCAGCGCCCTGCGGAAGCCAAGCGCCTCCCGGGCTCGCGGATCCGCAGCGCGCTGGCCGAACTCGGCCGACCCGAGCTGTGCGAGGAGTGCGGCACGGGCCCCGAGTGGCGCGGACGGCCGATGACCCTGGAGGTCGACCACATCAACGGCGACTGGTCGGACAACCGGCCGGACAACCTCCGTCTGCTCTGCCCGAACTGCCACGCCACCACACCGACCTACTGCAGGCGGAAGAAGTACGGTGCCCCAGCCCAGCGCAAAGCCCTAGACTGAAGGCCATGCGGCCTTGGCGTAACCGGCAGCCGCGCGGGTTTTAGGTGCCCGTGGGAGAAATCCCGTGAGGGTTCGAGTCCCTCAGGCCGCACTAGCCTAAGAATCGAAGGCCCGCCCCGGATCATCCCGAGGCGGGCCTTCGACGTTCCACGGATGGCGCGTCAGCCGATGAGCTCCTTGACCACCGGCACCAGCCCCCGGAACGCCTGGCCCCGGTGGCTGATGGCGTTCTTCTCCTCCGCCGTCAGTTCCGCGCAGGTCCGGGTCTCGCCGAGCGGCTGGAGGATCGGGTCGTAGCCGAAGCCGCCGTCGCCCGCCGGGGCGGTCCGCAGGGTGCCGAGGAGGCGGCCCTCGACGACGCGCTCGGTGCCGTCCGGCAGGGCGAGGGCGGCGGCGCAGGAGAAGTGGGCGCCGCGGTGCGGTTCGGCGATGTCGGAGAGCTGGGCGAGCAGGAGGTTGAGGTTGGCGAGGTCGTCGCCGTGCTTGCCGGCCCAGCGGGCGGAGAAGATGCCGGGGGCGCCGTTGAGGACGTCCACGCAGAGGCCGGAGTCGTCGGCGACGGCGGGCAGGCCGGTGGCGCGGGCCAGGGCGTGGGCCTTGAGGAGGGCGTTCTCGGCGAAGGTGACGCCGGTCTCGGGGACGTCCGGGATCTCGGGATAGGCGTCGGCGCCGACGAGTTCGACGTCGAGGCCGGCGTCGGTGAGGATGGCGCGCAGTTCAGCGACCTTGTGCCGGTTGCGGGTGGCGAGGATCAGACGGGTGGACATATCACCCACCCTATCCAGAGGCCGGAACCGATCAACTGGTGCAGACCGAGGTGAGGTTGCCGGCCGCGTCGCCGAGCGGTTTGAGGTCGGGGGCCTGCTTGCGGTCGACGGCCTGCTGGACCTTGTCGGCCTGCTTCTGGAGGTCGGTCACGGCCTTGGCGACGTCGGTGTTCTTGGCGTTCTTGCCGACCTGGTCGAGGTCGCCCTTGAGCTTCTGCAGTGCCTTGCCGGCGGCCACCGAGTCGTTGCTGGAGTCGTCGTAGGCCTTGGTGAGGTCGGCGAGGTCGCCGGTGATCTTCACGGCGGTGTTGCCGCAGTCGACGGCCTTCTGGGCGGCGGAGCAACTCACCATGCTGAGCGGGAGGATCGCGATCAGTGCGGCCGCGGCGAGGGCGGCGGGGCGGGCGATGCTCGAGGCCATCCGGTCCTCCTGGGGGCGCGGGTTCCGCTTGGGGGGACGCGCGCCGCCGGGGGCGCGGTTCCCGCAGCGGGGTGCTGCGGGAACCGTACGGGCTGGAGACCGGGCGTGTACAGCGAGCCGCCCGGATCTCCGGGGAGGGGTCAGCCCTCCAGCACCTTGCGCTGGATCTCGTCGAGTTCGGCGCAGCCGAGGGTGCCGAGGTCGAGCAGCCGGTTGAGCAGGTCGCGGTCGAAGGGGGCGCCCTCTGCGGTGCCCTGGACCTCGACGAAGCGGCCGTCGGAGGTGCAGACGATGTTCATGTCGGTCTCGGCGCGGACGTCCTCCTCGTACTGGAGGTCGAGCATCGGGACGCCGTCGATGATGCCGACGCTGACGGCGCTGACGCCGCCGGTGATCGGCTGGCCCTTGGCGCGCAGCAGCTTGCGGTCGCGGGCCCAGGAGACGGCGTCGACGAGGGCGACGTAGGCGCCGGTGATGGCGGCGGTACGGGTGCCGCCGTCGGCCTGGAGGACGTCGCAGTCGAGGACGATGGTGTTCTCGGCGAGGGCGCGGTGGTCGATGACGGCGCGCAGCGAGCGGCCGATGAGCCGGCTGATCTCGTGGGTGCGTCCGCCGATGCGACCCTTGACGGACTCTCGGTCGCCGCGGGTGTTGGTGGCGCGCGGGAGCATGGAGTATTCGGCGGTGACCCAGCCTTCGCCGCTGCCCTTGCGCCAGCGGGGGACGCCTTCGGTGACGCTGGCGGTGCACAGCACCTTGGTGTCGCCGTAGGAGACGAGGACGGAGCCTTCGGCGTGCTTGCTCCAGCCCCGTTCGATGGTGATGGGGCGGAGCTGGTCGGGGGTGCGGCCGTCGATACGTGACATAGCCACTGAGCGTAGCCGCTCGGGTGGGTGGTTCCGGATGCGCCTCGGCCCGCCGTTCCCCGGAGCGGGTCGGCGGGCCGTGGGTGGTCGAGCCCGGGTGGCTCAGCTCACATCATGTCCTCGATGTCGGCGGCGATCGGGTCGGCGTCGGTGCCGATGACGACCTGGATCGCGGTGCCCATCTTGACGACGCCGTGGGCGCCGGCGGCCTTGAGGGCGGCCTCGTCGACCAGGGAGGCGTCCTTGACCTCGGTGCGCAGGCGGGTGATGCAGCCCTCGACCTCTTCGATGTTGTCGATGCCGCCCAGACCGGCGACGATCTTCTCAGCCTTGCTGGCCATCTGGTTCTCTCCCTCTGTCTCGGCCCTTCGGCGGCTCTGCCGGGTGCCGTCGTGCGCTGTACTGGGTGGGTCCTCGACCGTCGGGTGGTGAGGTCCGTGCCGGTGGCTGACGCGGGTTCAGCTGCGGTTGCACTGCCGGGCAGCGCGACCAGCATGACCCGAGCCGGTCCGGTCTGCCACGTTAGTCCACTTTTGGCCCATTCCGACGCGCAAGCTCCCGACCGCCACCCGAGGATGACGATCAGCGGGGGCTCGCGTCCCGGCGTCCGGCCTGCGTCCCGAAAAGTGGTCTACACCAATATATGTGTACTCCGATGAACGCGGGAAGGACCCCGGGTGTTCCTGAACCCCGCCCGAGGGTCCCCCAGGGGCTCGCCGGTCGGCAACTGCTCCCGGAGGGCGAAGGATGAGTTCGGCAGGCGCCACGGCCCCGCGGACCACGTGGTGGCACACCTTCTACGGCGGCCTCCAGAAGATGGGCCGCTCGCTGCAGCTGCCGGTCGCGGTGCTCCCCGCGGCGGGCATCCTCAACCGGCTCGGCCAGCCGGACGTGTTCGGCAAGGACGGTCTGGGCTGGGACAACGTCGCCAAGGTCTTCGCGGCGGCCGGCGGCGCGCTGCTCGACTCCTCGCTCGGCCTGCCGCTGCTGTTCTGCATCGGTGTGGCGATCGGCATGGCGAAGAAGGCGGACGGCTCGACGGCGCTGGCGGCCGTTGTCGGCTTCCTCGTCTTCTACAGGGTGCTGCACGCCTTCCCGGAGCACTGCAAGGCGGGCACCGTCCAGGTCCCGGACGCCTGGACCGCCCAGTGCGTGGACTACTCCTCGGCGAAGGTCGCGGCGGCGACGTACCAGAACCCGGGGGTGCTGGGCGGCATCCTGATCGGCCTGATGTCGGCCTGGCTCTGGGTGCGGTTCCACCGCGTCAGGCTGGTCGACTGGCTGGGCTTCTTCAACGGCCGCCGCCTGGTGCCGATGATCACCGCCGTGGTCGGCCTGGCCATGGCCTGCGTCGCGCTGTGGATCTGGCCGCCGATCGGCCGCGGCCTGAACGACTTCTCGCAGAACCTGGCCGATCTGGGCGCGGGCGGCGCGGGCATCTTCGGCCTGTTCAACCGCGCACTGCTGCTGATCGGTATGCACCAGTTGCTGAACACCTTCGTCTGGTTCCAGTTCGGCGAGTTCACGAAGCCGGACGGCAGCATCGTGCACGGCGACATCCCGCGTTTCCTCGCGGGCGACCCGACGGCCGGCCAGTTCCAGTCCGGATTCTTCCCGATCATGATGTTCGCACTGCCCGCCGCGGCGCTCGCGATCGCCCACTCGGCCAAGCCGCACCGCCGCAAGGAGATCTACGGCCTGATGCTCTCGGTCGGCCTGACCTCCTTCGTCACCGGTGTCACCGAGCCGATCGAGTACTCCTTCGCCTACCTCGCCCCGGCCCTGTACGGCGTGCACGCGCTGCTCACCGGCGCCTCGATGGCGGTCACCTGGGGGCTCGGGGTGCACGACGGCTTCAGCTTCTCGGCCGGCCTGATCGACTACGTGATCAACTGGGGGCTCGCCACCAAGCCGTGGCTGATCATCGTCATCGGGCTCTGCTTCGCCGTGGTGTACTACGCGCTCTTCCGGTTCATCATCGTCAAATTCGACCTGAAAACACCGGGCCGGGAGGACGAGGCAGAAGTGGAGGACGTCAGCAAAGCCTGATTCACCCGCCCCCCCGGAACACCGCCCTCAAGGCCGCCCGGAACACCGCCCGTAAAAGGCCCTCGGACCCACCGGTCCGCGGGTCTTCGGCATTTCCGGAAAGGACGTAATTCCCTGCCCGGGAGTCACCGGAAAGGTCATTCGGTCGCGATCCGACCGGACGGCCGGCGCTCGGAACGGGTGCCCGCCGCGGGTGGGGACCATCCCGCCGGGCACGTCCGCGACCCTCCGGTCACTCTCGGCAGCCGCCGCACACGCCCGGGAGCGCCCGGATCGTCCGGGCCCGACCCGGTCGGCACCCCCGGCACCGGCCTCGACCCGGGCGCCCCAAGGGCTCCGCGCTTTTTGTTGCGCAAATAGCCAAAATCCCAATCGCGACTGAAATCATGATCGTCGTTCCGCATCCAGGTTTCGATTTCATAGCGCTTCCCGGCGGCAGCGCTATCCGGGGTTCCCCGACTTCTCCACCCGTGCTACAAAACTGGTCTACACCACGTGTGGTGTAGACCAGTTCGCGGTTGGCCCCCTGTGCCCTCCCCCGACCGACCGCCATGCCGTTAGGAACCCACCCCCATGAGTCAGTCTGCGCAGGCACCGGCGCCCGCCAAGGCTCCGACGCCGATCAAGAAGTTCGGCAACAGCGTCCTTCCCGGACTCCAGAAGGTCGGCCGCAGCCTCCAGCTGCCCATCGCCGTGCTTCCGGCGGCCGGTCTGCTGGCGCGTCTGGGCCAGCCCGACGTCCATGAGAAGTGGCACTTCCCCGCGAAGCTCGTCGAGGTCTTCGGCGCCGCGGGTACCGCCATCACCGGCGCGCTGCCGCTGCTGTTCTGCGTCGGCATCGCGATCGGCTACGCCAAGAAGGCGGACGGTTCCACGGCACTGGCGGCGCTGGTCGGCTACCTCGTGTTCAAGAACGTGCTGACCGCCTTCCCGGCGGACGGCACCGTCACCGCCGCCCTCCCCGCGGGCAAGCCGCAGGACCCGGGCGTCCTCGGCGGCATCGTGGTCGGTCTGCTCGCGGCCATCCTGTGGCAGCGGTTCCACCGCACCAAGCTTGTCGACTGGCTGGGCTTCTTCAACGGCCGCCGCCTGGTGCCGATCATCATGGCCTTCGTCGGCACCGGCCTGGGCGTCCTGTTCGGCCTCGGCTGGCAGCCGGTCGGCGACGCGATCTCTCACGTCAACAACAGCCTGGTGGGCGCGGGCGCGGTCGGCGCCGGCATCTTCGGTCTGGTCAACCGCGCGCTGATCCCGATCGGCATGCACCAGTTCGTCAACACCTACGCCTGGTTCCAGACCGGTGACTTCACCAAGCCGGACGGCACCATCGTGCACGGTGACATCAACCGTTTCCTGGCGGGCGACCCGACGGCCGGTCAGTTCCAGGCCGGCTTCTTCCCGATCATGATGTTCGCGCTGCCGGCCGCCGCCCTCGCGATCGCCCACTGCGCCCGCCCCGAGCGCCGCAAGGCCGTCATGGGCATGATGATCTCGATCGCGCTGACCAGCTTCGTCACCGGTGTGACCGAGCCGATCGAGTTCACCTTCCTCTTCATCGCCCCGGTCCTGTACGCGATCCACGCGGTGCTGACCGCCGTCTCGATGGCCGTCACCTGGGGCCTCGGCGTCCACCACGGCTTCAGCTTCTCGGCCGGCCTGATCGACTACACGATCAACTTCAGCCTGGCCAAGAACCCGCTGCTGATCATCCCGATCGGCCTGGTCTTCGCGGCGATCTACTACTTCACGTTCCGTTTCGCGATCACCAAGTTCAACCTCAAGACCCCCGGTCGCGAGGACGACAGCGAGATCGAGGACGTGACCAAGGCCTGACGCCGGTCCCTCCCCCGCGCCGAAGGC
>NZ_JBHXEG010000023.1:28970-97524 GCF_042724935.1 Kitasatospora sp. NPDC127060 | reverse complement strand
TTGCGGCGCGGCCGGGGGGCGCTCCCGCCCACGTACTCGGCGTTTAGGCCGCCGGCCCTGGGGGCGGCGGTCGGTTTGGCGGTCGGGCCCCGGCGCGCGGGTCAGGCGTTGATGCAGGTGTTGCCGAAGGCCGGGTTCGCGATGCCGATCAGGTCGATCGAGTTCCCGCAGATGTTGATCGGGATGTGGATCGGGACCTGGATCACGTTGCCGGAGAGCACACCGGGCGAACCGATGGCGGCACCGTTGGCGGTCGCGTCGGCCGCCGCGGTACCTGCACCGGCGAGCACGGCCACCGCGGCGAGCGCGGTGGCGGCGAGGGTGGTGCGAATACGCATTGCGTCACTCCTTGAGAGGGAGGCGGAACTCCGTGTGACGATCACACTCGCACCGATGGAACGCGACGGCAGGCCGGGAGCGGCCGAATTGGTCATTCGGAGGGCGTGTCGCCCTCCCCCGCCCCGGGCGCCGTCCCGGGCCCGGCTCCCGCGACCCCGGCCACGCTCAGTGATTCCAGCAGCTCCCGGGCCGGTTCCAGCCCCGGCTCGGCCGCCACCGCGCGGTGCAGCAGCCCCAGCGCGAGCGGCCCGTCCCCGGCCGCCAGGGCGTCCAGCGCCCGGTTGTAGTCGATCCGAGCGGCGTAACGCAGCCGGAACAGCACGCTCAGGTCCTCGCGGCAGGACGGGCAGCCCAGCGACTGCCGGTCCGCCGGCACCTTGCAGAGCGGGCACTGCACCTCGGGCAGAGCCCCGGGCAGAGCCCCGGGCAGGGTCTCGGTGGTCATCGCGGACCGGCCTCCTCCGGACGGACCGGGCCGAGCGACTCGGCGGCCGGCTCGCTGCCCAGCTCCCGCTGCGCCTGCGCGTACAGGGCCAGCAGGTTCGACATGTGGGTGTTGACCGCCTCCATGTTGGGCGCCTCCACCGCCTCGTCCAGCCCGCGCAGCTCCGCCATGATCCGCTGGGCCAGGGCCGGCGAGATCATGTTCTGGCTGACGTAGACGTTGCACATGGTGAGCATCCGGAAGGTGTGGCCGAGCGCGTCGCACAGCTCGTCCGCCTTCTGGGCCGCGCGCATCGCGCCCTCCCAGTCGGCCGCCTCCCGGCGCAGCCGCAGCTCGGCGGCCACCGAGCGCAGCCGGTCGAGGTCGCTCGGGTCCAGGTGCTTCTCGCAGTAGTGGATGAACAGGCTCAGGTACGCCTCCGAGCCGCGCACCCAGCGCTGGGCCTTGAGCTGGCGCTGCGCCTTCTCCAGTGCCTCGTCCACCGACTGGCCGCGGGTCTGGCCGGCCGCCAGGTCGTCCAGGGCGTCCATCAGCCGCTGGGCCTCGCGCATCTCGGCCTCGGTCAGCTCACCGCCCCAGCGGTCGGTGAAGGACTCGATCTGCCGCTGCTGCTCCTCGACCTGCACCTTCAGCTCGGGGTCGAGGCTGACCCGCTCCAGCTTGACGGTCTTCTCGCCGCCGCCCTGGATCCGGACCGACAGCGTGATGGTGCGGTCCCGGTCCAGGCCGAAGGCGACCTCCACCCCGGTGCGGCCGCCGAGGCCCTCGGGCAGGCGCAGGGTGAGGTGGCCGATCAGCTCGTTCTGCTGGGCGATCTCGTGCTCGCCCTCGTAGACCGCGATCTCCAGCCGCTGGCGGCCGCTGCCGGAGACCACGAACTCCCGGCTGACCGGCGAACTGGTCGGGTAGCTGGTGTTCTTGGGGATGATGACGGCCAGCCGGCCGTCGTTGAGCTCGATCCCCAGGTTCTTCGGGGTGATGTCGAAGGGGTTGGTGACCTGCATCAACTCCCCGCAGCCCGCGCAGACCTCACTGCCCGGCGGGTTGACGACCGAGCAGGAGCCGCAGCGCAGGCCGACGTCCTCGGCGGCGGTGGAGGCCACCCTGGTGTTGCCCGGGGCGGCCGAGTTGAGCGGCTCGCCGCACAACTCGCAGGCGGTGACGCCGGGGGCGGCCGGGGTGCCGCACTGCGGGCAGTTGTCGCTGCGCAGCGCGGTGGTGGTCTGGGACTGCCGCGGGATGGCCGCCCCCGACCCTGCGGCGCCCGAACCGCCCATCGACTGGCCGCACTTGGCGCACTCGGCGGCCGCGGCGTCCACCGGGACGTGGCAGGTCGGGCAGGACACCCGGTCGCCGCCGAGCAGGGAGGTCGCGCAGTTGGCGCAGTTGGAGGCCGAGAGGTCCCCGGGGGCCCGGCACTCGGGGCACTCCACCTCGCCGACCAGGGCGGACTGCACGGCCGCGCCAAGCGCCACGCACTGCATCGGGTTGACGCCGCGCTTGATCCGGCGGGTGCCGAACACCTCGCCGAGCCGCCGCTCCACCAGCGGGATCGCGGTCGAGCCGCCGACCAGCACCACCTCGTCGATGTCCCCGACGGTCAGGTTGGCCTGCATGATCGCCTTGTGGGTCAGCTCGATCGTCCGCTCGATCTGGGCCTCGATCAGCTCCTCGAAGCGGGCCCGGTCGAACTCCGTCTCCAGTACCAGCTGTCCGGCGCCCAGACCGGGCAGGATGACCTCGGAGGCCTGCTGGTTGGAGAGCTCGATCTTCACCGTCTCGGCGGTGGAGGCGATCTTCGGACGGTCCCGCAGGTCCGGCTGGTAGTCGGAGCCGTACTCCTCGCGGATGTCCTCCAGGAGGGCGCTGGTGATCGCCCGGTCGAAGTCGTCGCCGCCGAGCAGGTTGTCGCCCTCGATGCCGAGTACCGAGACCGAACCGGGCACCAGCAGCAGGATGGAGATGTCGAAGGTGCCGCCGCCGAGGTCGTACACCAGGACGGTGCGGCCCTCGTCGCCGGCGTCGGTGGTGAGCCCGTACGCCAGCGAGGCGGCGGTCGGCTCGTTGATGATCCGCAGCACGTGCAGGCCGGCCATCCGGCCCGCCTCCTGGGTGGCCGCGACCTGCCGCTCGCCGAAGTACGCGGGGACGGTGATGACGGCCCGGTGGAAGGGCTCGCCGATGCGCTGCTCGGCGTCCTCCTTGAGCCGGTGCAGGATGATCGCGGAGATCTCGATCGGGGTGTAGGAGCGACCGTTGAACCAGACGTTGACGTCGCCGTCGGTGCCCGCGGTGACCTTGTAGTCGATGTCCTTGAGCGCCGCCTGCACCTGCGGGTCCTTGAACTTGCGGCCCATGAAGCGCTTGACCGAGCGGATCACGTTGGCGCCGTCGATGGCGATCCGGCTGCGCGCGGTGGAGCCGACCAGCAGCTCGCCCTTGCGGCCGCTGCCGACCACGGAGGGTGTGGCCTCCTGGTTCTGCCGGTTGAAGATGATCTCCGGCGCGCCCCGGCGCAGGTGGGCCACCACGGAGTTGGTGGTGCCCAGGTCGATGCCGAGTGTGCGGTACATGTCGTTCCCCTCTTGCCCCTCGTGGTCCTGGTTACTTCTTGCGCTTGGCCCGCTTGGCCGGTCGGCCCGACGCCGCCGCCCTGGCCGCCCGCCGGGCCCGGGGCGGGACCGGCCTGGCCGGGGCCTCGCCCGCGACGGCCTCCGGCTCCGCGGGCCCCGCAACCTCCTCGGGCTGCTCCGCGTCCTCCGCCTTCACCGCTTCCTCGGCCTCCGCCGACTCCTCGACCGACCCCTCAGCCGGCTCCGAGGCCGGTTCCGAGGCCGGCTCCCGGGCGGGATCCCCGCCCCGCTCCGGTCCGGCGGCTTCCGGATGCCCGAGCACCGCGAGCCGCGGGTCCTCGGTCGGCGGCAGCGCGGACTCCGCTGCGGCGACCACCACTTGAGCCCGGCGCAGCACCTCCTGCTCCCAGAAGAAGCCGGTCACCACCGTCTGCACCACCGTCTCCGGCGCCACCCCCGGCCGTACCTCGGTGCCGACGATCTCGGTGAGCGCCGGGTCCGCCGCCAGCCCCTCCAGCCGCATCGGCCGCACCCCGGCCTTGGCGAGCCGGCCGAGCAGCCGCCGACGGGTGGCCTCCAGCCCGGCGCCGCGGCCGTGGGCGACCAGCTCCCGGTCCAGCCCGAGGGCGGCCAGCGCGTCGTCCACCTCGACCAGGACGCCCAGCAGTTCACGCTGCGCGGCCCGGGCCTGCTGCTTCTGCTCGGTCAGCTTGTTGCCCAACAGTGATGCCCGGAAGAGCAGTTGGGTGAACTTGGCCTCCAGGTCGACGGACTCGACGCCCGGCGGGACCTCCAGTCGCCGGTGGCCGGTGAGCGGGGATGCGGTCGGTGCGTCGGTCATTCCGGGACCTCGATCTGCGGCAGCACGGACAGGTCGGCCGCGTAGCGGGCGGGGACGGGCGGTTCGGGATCGGCGCCACCGGGCGCGGGTTCGGCGAAGTCGGCGGCGGCCTCGGCCCGGTGGAGGGCGAGCAGGTCGGCGGCGGACGGCGGGCCGGGGCGCTCGACCACCAGCAGCGGTTCGGCCAGCGCGGGGGCCAGCAGTTCGGCGGCCTGGTCGACCGGCTCGGGCGGCAGCGGCTGCTGGAGGTCGACCTCCAGCCGCCGGTCCGGGTTGCGCAGCAGCGCGGCGGCGTCCTGGATCTGCTGGCGGCTGTAGCGGCCCGCCTTCAGCGCCTTCCCGACCGAGAGGTTGATCTCGCGCACCCCGGCCGTGAGCGGGATGCCCAGGACCTCGTACGGCGACGGTTCGTGCAGTGGCATGACGGGCGGTCTCTCTCCTCACGACTCGGACGGGGCAGGGGGGTTGGCGCGGGCGGGACGCGGGCCCGGCGGGCGGCGCGCGCACCGACTACGACGAGGACGGCGGCCCGGCGGTTGCCGGGCCGGCCGGTCAGCGGCGGCGGCCGAGGTTGTTGATGCGGCCCGCGAGGGCGCGCAGCTCGCGGTCGTGGGGGTTGTGCTGGAGGGCCAGCTCGATCGCCCCCTGGGCCTCCAGGTAGTTGCCGGCGTTGGCCCGGGCGACGGCGAAGGAGCTGAGCACGATGCCGAGTTCGCTCTTGAGCTTGGCGGTGTCCTCCGGCGTGGCGGCCAGGTCGAGCGCCTCCCGCAGCAGGGTGATCGCCTCGGCGTAGAGGCGCTCCTCGTAGAACGAGATCGCCCGGCTGCGCCAGACGCTGACCATCAGACCGCGGATCTCGGGCGAGTTGTCGTAGGACTTGGCCTTCTGGAGCATGGCGGCCTGGGCCTGGAAGGTGCTGTTCTGCATGTGGTCGATGACGTGGTTGGCGAGCATCACCGAGATCCGGCGCATCGCCTCGGTGCCGGCCCGGGTGTAGTCGCCCTCCCAGTCCGGGTCGACGTCCAGGGCGCTGGCCATCCGCCGGATGGCGAGGTTGCTGTCGTCGGCGAAGGCGGCCGAGCGGGAGAGCTGGCGCAGGACGAAGGCCAGGCCGCGGCGGTTCTCCGGGTCGTCGTCGAGCTCGATCAGCTGCTGCCACAGCTCGACGGACTCCAGCAGTTCCTCGTCGGAGGCGTCGACGCGGCTGAGCTGGCCGGCCCGGTTGCCGAGGGCGGCGCGCAGGAAGTGCCGGGCGGTCGGGTCGCCCGGGTTGAGGTCGAGGCTCTTGTCCAGCAGGGCGATGGCCCGCGGGTAGTCCTTCTCCTCGTTGTTGATCTTGCGGGCCCACTGGGCGTACGTCGCGCCGAGGTCGCCCCGCACCTCCGGGTCGTCCGGGGCGAACTCGAAGGCCTGCTCCAGCAGATCGGCCGCACCCTGCTGATCGTCCGCGGTGCTCTTCAGCAGCGCGCGGGCCGCCCGGACGCCGGACTCGGCGGCGATCCGGGCCACGTCGGCGGGCAGCACCACCCCGGGGACGGTCCGGGCCCGGGTGAGGCACGCCAGCGCCTCGGGCCAGTCCTGGTTGCGGTGGTGCTCGCGGGCCTGGCTGACCAGCGACGCGCCGAGCAGCGACTGCCAGGCCGCGCCGCGGGCGCTCTCGGCGACCGCGTCCAGCGCGGCGACGGCGGCCGCCTGCCGGCCCTGGAGGTGCAGGTACTGCTGCGGGCCGAGCGCGCCGAACAGGCCGAGGGCCCGGCCGAGCGCGGGCGTGCCGGGGCCCGCCGCCCGCCGCCAGGCCCCGACGGCCTGCTGGTAGGCCTCGCCCCAGCCGGGGGTCTCCGGCGCGGCGCGCAGCAGCCCGTCCAGGGTGGGGCCGACCACCAGGCGGCGCGCGGGGCGGCCGGGCAGGGTGATCCGGACGTCCTCCTGGGCGAAGGCGTCCGCGGCGTGGGCCTCCATGCCCAGGCGCAGCGTCCAGGCGGTGGTCTCGTCGCCGGTGCGCCCGGCGGCGCGGTCGACGGCGCGCAGGTCCTCGCGCAGCCGGTCGATGACCGCGGTGCGGGCGGCGGCCGTCCGCTGGGGTTCGGCCTCGCGGCCGGTGATCCGGGCGGTCTCGGTCCACAGCTCCTCGCCGTGCAGGGCGGCGACCAGGCAGCCGAGCGTCCAGGCCCAGACCTGCTCGTCGGGGCCGTCCTGACCGTCCGGGCCGGCCTGGCTGACCGTGCCGCCCTGGCCGTTCTGGCCTTCCGGACTGATCTGGCCGTCCTGGCCGTCGGCGGCCGGTTCGGCGGAGGCCGAGGTGGCGAAGCGGTAGCCGGCCAGGCCGACGGCGTGCAGCAGCCGGGGGTGGGCCGGGTCCTTGAGCAGCAGTTCGCGGTAGCCCCGGAAGGCCTCGCCGGGCCGGCCCTCGACGGCGTGCTGGTGGGCCTCGTGCTCGCCGAGCAGCACCAGCGCGGCGGCCGCCTGGGGGTGGTCGGGGACGAGGCCGAGGGCCTGGCGCAGATCGCCGGCCGCCCGTCCGGGCTGGTCTGCGGCGAGGGCGGCGCCGGCCCGGCGGACCAGGACGGCGGACCGGGCGGTGACGGCGTCGGCCGGCAGCTCGGCCAGGGCCTCGTCGAGGCGGCCGAGTTCGGCGCGCAGCAGGGCGAGGTCGAGCCGTACGGGGGCGGCGGCGGGGCTGCCGCCGAGCGCCTCGGCCCAGGCCGCCAGGACGGGTTCGGCTTGTTCGGGGGTGCCGGCCCGGCGGGCGCAGTCCAGGACGGCGCTCAGCGCGGGGCCGGCACAGCGTATGCAGCGCGGGGAGCCGGCGTCCGCGGGGGCGTGCAGGTGCTCGGCGCAGGCCTCGCGACCGCAGCCGCCGCAGGCGCCGGTGGCGGGTCGGGCGCAGGCGGTGCAGTCCCCGACCGGGTCGGCGGCGGGAGCGGGGGCGGCGAGGAAGTGGCCGTACCACTCCAGCGCGGTGGCCCAGTTGCCGGCCCGTTCGGCGAGCAGGGCGCGCAGCCGGGCGAGCGCCGGGTCGCCGGTCGGGTCGGGGTCGAGCGGGCCGAGCAGGGCGATGGTCTGGACCGGACGGCCCGCCAGCAGGGCGACGGTGGCCAGGTGGTAGCGGTCGCGGAGCCCGGCGGCAGGGTCGAGCAGCGTGGTGAGCCGGTCGGTGGCGCCCTCGGCCAGGGCGAGAGCGGCGCGCAGCCGGGACTGCCGGTGGGTGAGCGCGCCGGGCAGGGTGTCGGCCAGGGCGAGCGCGGCGGTGGCCCGCTCGCGCGCCTCGGCGCGGTCACGTCCGGTGACCAGCAGGTGGGCGGCCTCGCGCAGGGCGGCCTCGCGCAGCGCGGCGCGGTAGCCGGCGGCGGCGGGGTGCTCGGCGGCGGCGCGCTGCCACAGTTCGCGGGCGGCGACCGGGTCGGTGGCCAGCCGGGTGCGGGCGAGCCGGTCGCGGACGAGGGCCTGGCGGTCGTGGAGTTCGGGGTCGTCCAGGGGCTCCCAGCGCGCCAGGGCGCCGGCCGGGTCGTCGGTGCGGGCGAGGGCGAGGCCGTGGTGGTAGGCGGCGATCCGGCTCCAGCGGGAGCCGGGTTCGGTGTCGGCCTCGGCGCGCAGGACCGGCTCGGCCTCGGCGGCCTGGCCGGCGGCGGTGAGGGCGGCGCCGAACCGTACCCGGGCGGGGCGCCAGTCGGGGGCCTGGCCGAGGCCGGCCCGGTAGTCGGCGGCGGCCTCGGCGTGCCGCTCGGCCCGCTCGTGGACCAGCGCGAGGCCGAACCGGGCCGGGGCGTACGAGGGTTGGGCGGTCAGCGCGGCGGTGAACTGCTCCCGGGCCTGGTCGTCCGCGCCGAGCAGCAGGGCGAGCCGGCCGAGGGCGTAGCGCGGGCGCGGGTCGCCGGGGGTCTCGGTGGCGGCGGCCGCGAGGTCGGCCCAGGCGGCGTCGGTGGCGCCGAGCCGCTGCCGGGCGAGGCCGCGGAAGAGCAGGCTGTCGGTGCGCAGCGCCGGGCCGCGCCCCCAGAGTCCGGGGTCGCCGGGGCTTCGGCGCAGCGCCTCGTCGAAGGCGGCGACGGCCGGTTCGTCCCGGTGCAGGGTGAACAGCTGGGCGCCCCAGCGGAACCAGAGTTCGCCGCCGCCGTCGGGGGCCGCGGCGGCGAGCAGCGGCTCGGTCTCCTCGGCGCGGCCGGTGGCGCGCAGCAGGGCGGCCCGGGCGAGCACCGGCCAGTCCTGGCCGGGCAGGGCGGCGAGGGCACCGGCGGTGGCTCGGTCGCGCTGTTCGGGGCTGCCGTCGCGGCACAGGTGCTGCAGCCACTGCCGGGCGCGGTCGGCGGTGTCGGCCTCCTCGCCGGGTTCGGCGCCGCCGGCGGTGGCCTGGAGCAGGGCGAGCAGCGGTCCGAGGTCGCCGTCCGGGGCCTGGAGGCGCTCCTCGGCGAGGCGGCGCAGGCTCCATCGGGGCAGTTGCCGGGCGGGGTCGGTGAGCAGCGGGAAGGCCTCGCGGTACAGGGCGAGGGTGGCCTGCTGGTCACCGGTGGGGATGGTGGCCTCGGCCTGGCCGAGCAGGGCGAGGCCGCGCTGGGCGCTCAGTTCCTGGGGCCCGGTGGCGAGTTGGCGGGCCAGTCGGGCGTAGCGGCGGCGGGCCTGGGGGGCCTTGCCGGCCGCGAGCCGCTCGGCGGCGGCGCCGAGGGCCTTGGCGACTCCGGCGGCGTCCAGGGTCGTTCGCCTGCGTACCAGGACGACGGCGGCCCCTCCGGCCAGTGCCACTATGACCAGCAGCACCGCGATCAGCAGCATGCACCGTCCCCCTGTTGCTCCACAGTCGTCCATCTCATGATCAACAGCCCCCGTGCGATCATGAGTTGACGTCGTTTCGTGATGTTGCTCGGGCGCCCAACAGAATAGGCCCTCCCCGGGGCGGCGGAACAGGAACCCGGACTATCCTGGCTGCGCATCAGCAGCGGTCAGAAGCGTCGGGGGTCGTGTGTCCGAGTCACGTTGGGTGCCCGGGCTCCGCTTCGGGCCCGAGTTCGACCCCGAACAGTACGAACTCCTGGAGTTCCACCACCGGGGCGGCGAGGCCGAGGTGTGGCGGGCGGTGCGCACCGGACACAACGGGATCAAGGAACTCGTCGCCGCCAAGATCATGCTGGAGCGGGACCCGTCCGAGGTGCGGCGCTGGCTCGGCCGCTGGGACGACGTCTCGCACAACGCCCACCGACTCGGCGTCACCGACCTGGTGGTGCCCAGCTTCCTGCTCGGCCCCTCCCCGCACCGGCCCGGCGCGGTGCCCTCCGGCGGGCTGCTCGGCTACCAGATCTCGCCCTGGGTCGACGGCGTGCCGCTGCACACCTGGGCCCGCGGGCAGCGCGGCGGCCCGGCCGCGCTCGCCGAGGTGCTGGCGCGGCTCTGCCGGATCGTCGACGAGCTGCACCGCAAGCGCTGGGTGCACCGCGACATCTCCCCCGCCAACGTGCTGGTGGACGCCCAGGGCCTGGTCAAACTGATCGACCTGACCTTCCTCGCCCCGCTCGACCACACCCTGACCGTCGCGGTGTTCACCCCCGGGCACGTACCGCCGGAGGCCGAGCAGGTCGGCGGCTTCCCGACCACCGCCAAGGACCTCTTCGCGGTCGGCACCCTCGCCCGCATCCTGCTGCTGCCCGACCACGGCCGACTCGACCACCGGCTCGCCGCCGAACAGGCCCGCGCCGAACTGCTCGCGGCCGGCTACGGCGAGGAACTCGCCCGCTGGGCCTGCGAACCGCTCGCCCGCGACCCCGAGCGCCGCCCCGCCCCGCTCGGCCCCTGGGCCGCCCGCGGCCGTGAACTCCTGCGCTCCCACCGCCCGGTGGCGCGCACCGCGGGCCTGGCCGTGCTGCCCGACCGGGCCGGCCGGCCGCTGGTGGTCACCGGAGGCGCCGACGGCACCGCGCTGACCGGCCCCGGCCGCACCGGCCATCGGCTGCCCACCGGCCAGGGCCCCGGCCCCGTAAGGGAGTTGGCCGCGGGCTGGGCCGGGCGCCAGGGCGAGCTGGTGGTCTGCGCCGAGGACCGCTCCGGCACCCTGTGGGTCGGCACCGCGGCCGGCTGGTGGGAGGCGGCCCGCGGGGTCAGCGGCCTGGCCGGGGCGGTCGGCGCGGCCGGCGAGCTGATCGTGTGGACGGCCGCCGCGGGCGCCCTGCGCTCCTACCGCTGGGCCCCCGGCCTCACCCTCACCGGCCAGGAGCACCCCGGCTGCCCCGCCGACCGGGTGCTCGCGGCCACCGAGGAACGGCCCGGCGCCTGGCTGCTGCTGGTCGAGCACCGCGAACGGGTGCTCAGCTGGCGGCCCGGCTCCGGCGAACCGCCCGTCCCGCTCGGCCCGCCCGGCACCCTGCGCGCCGGGGCCCTGGCCCGCGCCTCCGCCGGACCACAGGCCGCCACGCTGCGCGCGGACGGCTCCGCCCAGCTGCACACCCTCGGCCCCGCCAACCCCGGACCCGGTACCCAGATCGACGACGGGGAGCCCTCGCTCGGCATCGCCATGGTCGGCCACCGCGGCGGGCCCACCGTCGCCCTGGCCGGCGCGGGCGGCGTCCGGCTCCGACTGCCGCCCGGCGGAGCCTCCCGTCGCCCGCGCTGGTGGCGCCCCACCCTGCGCCCGGCCACCCGGGTCGCCCTCGCCATGGGGGACGACTGGCGGCTGTGCCTGGCGGCGGTGGTGGAGGGCGAGCTACAGGTGTGGCAGGAGGACGCGGCCTACCGCTGGCAGGCGGTGGAGCTCCCGGAGGAGAACTGAGGTCCTGTCCGGCCTAGCGCGTGGGTTCCGGGCACCCGTGGAGGAGTTCGGCGAAGGCTGCCGCGGCGGCGTCCTGCGGGAGGATGCGCTGCGCCCGGTCGCCCTCCGGGGTGCTGATCACATAGTGCTCGGCGAGGTACGAGAAGTCGTCCCAGGGCTCCCAGCGGTGGGCGCGCAGCAGGGTCCGGCCGCAGCGGGTGCAGCCGATCCACGGCACCAGCACCAGCTCGGCCAGCTCCGGCTCGCTCCAGCCCGTCACCACCTCGGCCTCGTCGCGCTCGCCGTCCAGCAGCCGCACCGGGGCGGGCGCGTCGTCGCCCGGGCAGCGCAGCAGGCCGGGGGTGAGCTTCTCGCGCTCGCCCCACTCCTCGGCGAGTACGGAGATCCGCGCCCGGTCCGCACCGCTGATCGGGATCTGGCGCGCGAGCAGGCCCTCGACCAGCAGACCCAGCCCGCACTCCTGCTCGCCGATTTCCCAGCAGTCCTTGACGCCCTGGGCGGCGTCCTCCGGCAGGAGGTCGGCGGTCCGGTACCAGAGGGCGGTGTTCTCGTCCATGGGTCGGACTCTACGTCCTCCCTGACGCCCCTCCGCAGGCCAGGGGCCTCCCGGCAACACGCGCCCCGGGCCGTCGGCACGTACGTCTCGGCGAGCCGTACCAGACGAACGTACGTCTCACACGTTCGTGCAAGACGGCGCGGGCTCGCCCGCCGGCGGGCTCAACCCTCCGGCAGCAGGTGCACCGGCCCGACCGCGCTGACGAACGTCTCGCCGCCGACCGGCCACGGGCGGTCCGCCGACACGACCAGCAGCTCCGGCAACTCGGCCGCCTCGGGGCGGAGTTCGACGCGATGGTCGTGGCCCCGGAAGTCGCTGCCGATGACCTTCGCCGGGACGGCGCCCGCCATCGGCGAGGCGGTGAGCCGGAGTTGGCCGGGGCGGAGCAGAGCGAGGCCGTTCCGGACGGTCGGACCTGGGCCCGCCAGCGGCAGGGCGCCGAACGGCGTCCGGGCCTCGACTCCCTCGATGTCGGCGGGAATCAGGTTCGCCTCGCCCAGGACACCGGCGACGGCGGCGTCGGCCGGGCGGTGGTACAGCTCGTCGGGGCTGCCGGCCTGGGCGATCCGGCCGTCGCGCAGTACGGCGATGGTGTCGGCGAACGACAGCGCCTCGTCCTGGTCGTGGGTGACCAGCACCGCGGTGGTGCCCGACTGCCGCAGGGTGGCGGCGACTTCGCGGCGCAGTTCGGCCCGCAGGGCGGCGTCCAGGGCAGCGAAGGGCTCGTCCAGGAGCAGGAGCCGGGGCCGGGGCGCCAACGCCCTCGCCAGGGCGACGCGTTGCTGCTGGCCGCCGGAGAGCTGGTGCGGGCGGCGCTCCCCCAGGCCCGGCAGGCCGACCAGGTCGAGCAGTTCCTCGACCCGGGCGCGGCGCTGCGAACGCGGCAGCCCGAAGCCGATGTTGCCGGCGACGCTCAGGTGCGGGAACAGCGCGCCGTCCTGCGGGACGAGACCGATGCCCCGGTGTTCGGCGGCGAGCCGGCTGCGGCCGTCGTCCAGGACGCGGTCGTGCAGCACGACCCGCCCGGCGGCGGCCGGGTGGAAGCCGGCCAGCACCCGCAGCAGGGTGGACTTGCCGCAGCCGGAAGGGCCGAGGACGCAGGCGAGGGCGCCGTCCGGCACGGTCAGGTCGATGCCGTGCAGGACCGGGCTGCGCCCGTGCGCGGCGTGCAGGTCGACGACGGACAGACCGGTCATGAGGCACTCCCGAGGCTACGGCGGGTCAGCAGGAGGACGGACGGCACGGACAGCGCCACCATCAGCGCGGCGTACGGCGCCGCCGCCCCGTAGGCGAGGCCGCTGGTGTAGGTCCAGAACTGGGTGGCCAGCGTCTGGGTGCCGGTGGGGCGCAGCAGCAGGGTGGCGGTCAGTTCGGTGGAGGCGGTGAGGCCGACCATGGCGACGGCGGCGCCGAGGCCGGGCAGCACCAGCGGCAGGGTGACCCGGCCGAGGACGGCGAGCGGCCGGGTGCCGAGCGAGCGGGCCGCCTCCTCGACGCCGGGCGGCACCTGGGCGAGGGCAGCGCGTACGGCCGTCAGCGCCAGCGGGAAGAACAGCAGGACGTAGCCGAGGATCAGCATCGGCGGCTGCTGGTACAGGGGTCGGGCCCAGCGGACGGCGAAGAAGACCACCGCGAGGGCGACCGCGATGCCGGGCAGCGCCCGGGTGAGGTAGGCGATCCGCTCGACGGCGCGGGCCGGCCGGGTGCCGCGCCGCCAGCCGTACAGGGCGACCGGGACGGCGGCGGCGGTGGCGGCCAGGGCCGCGCCGAGCGCGTACCCGAGGGTGGCCAGGGTGGCGCCGAGCACGGAGGCGGAGGGCAGGGTGGTGGAGCTGCCCTTGATCAGCCAGTACGCCAGCGCGTACAGCGGCACCCCGAGGGAGACGCCGACCAGCGCGGCGAGGGCGCCGAGCGCCGGGACGGTCCAGCCGCGGAGCCGTACCGGCTGGGCGGGGCGGGCGAGCGCGCCGTGCCGGGTGACCCTGGCCCGGCGGCCGGCCCAGGCCTCCAGCGCGACCAGCAGCAGGGCGAGGGCGACCAGCACCAGGGTGAGCAGTGAGGCCGAGGCGGCGTCGAAGCCCAGCTTGTACTGGGTGAACACGGCGGTGGCGAAGGTGGTGTAGCGCAGCATCGCGAAGGCGCCGTACTCGCCGAGCAGGTAGAGCGAGACCAGCAGCACGCCGCCGGCCAGGGCGGGCCGGGTGAGCGGGAGGGTGACCCGCCACAGGGTGGCGAGGCGGCCGCGGCCCAGCGAGCGGGAGACCTCCTCGGCGGCGGCGTCGCCGTGCCGCAGGGCGGCCGCGACCGGGAGGAACACCAGCGGGTAGAGCGAGCAGGTCATCACCAGCACGGCGCCCCAGTAGCCGTGGACGGAGCGGAACAGCGAGACCCAGGAGTAGCCGCGGACGAACTCCGGTACGGCGAGCGGCAGGGCGAGCGCCACGGTCCAGGCCCGGCGGCCGGGGAGGGTGGTGCGCTCGACCAGGTAGGCGGCGCCGAAGCCGAGGACGGCGGTGGCGAGGGTGACGGCGGCGGCCAGCGAGAGGGTGTGCCAGAGCAGGGTGGCGATCAGCGGGCGGCCGAGCAGGCGCCGGGTCTGGTCCCACCCGGCCTGGGCGGCCTGGGCGGTGACGAAGCCGAGCGGGGAGGCGACCACCGCGACGACGGCGACGGCGAGCGGGGCGAGCAGGCCGGTGGCCCGCCACCGCCGACGCGGTGACGGGCCCTCGAAACGCCGGGGGAAGGTCACTGGAGCAGTCCGGCGTCCTGGAGCAGGCCCAGCGCCTGCTTGCCGTCGCCGAGCGCGGCCGGGTCGGCGACGGTGCCGAGGCCGTCCAGGGCGGGCAGTTCGGGCTTCCCCCGCACGCCCGCCACGAGCGGGTACTCGTAGCTGGCCGAGTCGGCGATGACTGTCTGGGCGGGGGCGGAGGCGAGGTAGCCGAGGAAGGCCTGGGCGGCGGCCTGGTGCTTGCCGTGCTTGAGGACGCCGGCGCCGGAGACGTCGATCAGCGAGCCCGGGTCGCCCTTGGCGAAGTAGTGCAGGATCGCGTGGGTTCCGGCGACGCCCTTCTCGTCGCGCATCCGGTAGAAGTAGTAGTGGTCGATGACGCCACCCTCGACCTCACCGCTGTTGATCGCGGCGGAGAGGGTCTCGTTGCTGTCGTAGACCTTGGCGTTGCCCTTGAGGTCCTTGAGCCACTGCTTGGCGGCATCCTCGCCCTTGGCCTTGAGGACCTGGGTGACGACCGGGGCGAAGTCCGTCTCGCTGGGGGCGATGCCCAGGCGGCCCTTCCACTCGGGCTTGGCCAGGTCGAGCACGGAGGCGGGCGGCGCGGTGTCGGCCGCCTTGCCGGTGCCGGCCAGGAAGGCGGAGCTGCGGGCGGAGACGCCGACCCAGTCGCCGTTGCCGGAACTGTCGGCGGCGGGGACGGACTTGAGGGTGTCGGGGGCGACCTTGGCGAGCAGTCCCTTGTCACCGAGGACGGTGAGCGCGGGCGGGTTCTCGGCGTAGAAGACGTCGGCCGGGGAGGCGTCGCCCTCCTGGAGGATCTGGTTGGCGAGCTCTGCCTCGTCGCCGGAGCGCAGTTCGACCTTGATGCCGGTGCGCTTGGTGAAGTCCTCGGTCAGCGCCTTGACGGTCTGCTCGTGCTGGCCGCTGTAGACGGTGATGGTCTGTCCGGCCAGGGCGGTGCCGGTGGCTTCGGGCGAGGCGGTGCCGCCGCCGGAGCTGCCGCAGGCGGTGAGCGCGAGGGCGCAGGCCGCGACGAGGGACAGGCCGGCGAGGGGGCGCACGGTACCGGGCATGGCGAGGGTCCTCCGGAAGGGCAGGGAGCGGCCGCCGTAACCCTCGGAAAGCGAGGGACGACGGCCCGACGGCACGAGAACCTAAGGCAGGAAAGGCTTGCCTAACAAGTGTCGGAGCGTCACATCTCGATCCGGTCGCGGCAGGTTAGGGCTTCGGTGAGCGAACCCCCAAGTATCCGCAAAACCACCACCAAGCATTGGTCATGGCCGACCAGGACGGACGGATCAGCGTTCGAACCGCTCCGCGCCGGCCATCACGGTGGGTAGCGGCCGCCGGTGGTGCGGGGAGGGCCCCGGACATGCCCGAGCCCGCACATGCCGGGGCCCCGGAACCGTTGTCGGTTCCGGGGCCCCGGCGCTCGCGCTGGGTGGTGCTCAGCGGAAGCGGCGCAGCCGGAGGCTGTTGCCGACCACGAAGACCGAGGAGAAGGCCATCGCCGCCCCCGCGATCATCGGGTTGAGCAGCCCGGCCGCCGCCAGCGGCAGGGCGGCGACGTTGTAGCCGAACGCCCAGAACAGGTTGCTCTTGATGGTGCCGAGGGTCTTGCGGGAGAGCCGGATGGCGTCCGCCGCGGCCAGCAGGTCGCCGCGCACCAGGGTGAGGTCGCCGGCCTCGATGGCGGCGTCGGTGCCGGTGCCCATGGCCAGGCCGAGGTCGGCCTGGGCGAGAGCGGCCGCGTCGTTGACGCCGTCGCCGACCATCGCCACGACCTTGCCCTCGGCCTGCAGCCGCTTGACGGTGTCGACCTTGTCCTGCGGCATGACCTCGGCGATCACGTGCTCCGGTGCGATGCCGACCTCGGCCGCGACCGCCTCGGCGACCAGCGTGTTGTCACCGGTCAGCAGCACCGGGGTCAGGCCCAGGGCGCGGAGCTTGGCGACGGCCTCGGCGCTGGTCGGCTTGACCGCGTCCGCCACCTCCAGCACCGCCCGCGCCTCGCCGTCCCAGCCGACCGCGATCGCGGTGCGGCCCGCCGACTCGGCCTTGCGCTTGGCTTCCGCCAGTGCCTCCGGCAGGTACTGCGACCACTCGTTGAGCAGCGCCTCCCGGCCGGCCACCACCGCATGGCCGTCCACCACGCCCTGGACGCCCAGGCCGGGCACGTTCTCGAAGCCCTCGACGGCGGGCAGTTCGCCCGCCTTGGCGGCGGCGTTGGCGATCGCCCGGGCGATCGGGTGCTCGGAGGCGTGCTCCAGGGCGCCGGCCAGGCGCAGCACCTCGGCCTCGGTGGTCGTGTCGGTGGTGTGGACGGCGAGCAGGGTCATCTGGCCGGTGGTGACGGTGCCGGTCTTGTCCAGCACGATGGTGTCGACCTTGCGGGTGGACTCCAGCACCTCCGGGCCCTTGATCAGCACGCCCAGCTGGGCGCCGCGGCCGGTGCCGACCAGCAGGGCGGTCGGGGTGGCCAGGCCCAGGGCGCACGGGCAGGCGATGATCAGCACGGCCACGGCGGCGGTGAAGGCGGCCGTCCAGCCCTCGCCGGTGCCCAGCCAGTAGCCCAGGGTGGCCACCGCGAGGGTGATCACGATCGGGACGAAGACCGCGGAGATCCGGTCGGCGAGCCGCTGGGCGGCGGCCTTGCCGTTCTGGGCGTCCTCGACCAGCTTGGCCATCCGGGCGAGCTGGGTGTCCGCGCCGACCCGGGTGGCCTCGACCACCAGCCGACCGCCCGCGTTGACGGTCGCACCGGTGACGCCGTCGCCGACGCCGACCTCCACCGGCACCGACTCGCCGGTCAGCATCGAGGCGTCCACCGCGGAGGCACCCTCGACCACCGTGCCGTCGGTGGCGATCTTCTCGCCGGGACGGACCACGAAGCGGTCGCCCACCGCCAGTTCGGCGATCGGTATCCGCACCTCGGCTCCGCCGCGCACCACCGTCACGTCCTTGGCACCCAGTTCCAGCAGCGCCTTGAGGGCGGCTCCGGCGGTGCGCTTGGAGCGGGCCTCGAAGTAGCGCCCGGCCAGGATGAAGGCGGTGACCCCGGCCGCCGCCTCCAGGTAGATGTTGGAGGCACCGTCACTGCGGGCGATGGTGAACTCGAAGCCGTGCCGCATGCCCGGCATCCCGGCGTCGCCGAAGAACAGCGCCCACAGCGACCACAGGAACGCGGCGCCCGTACCGAGCGAGACCAGGGTGTCCATCGTCGCGGCGCCGTGCCGGGCGTTGGTCCAGGCCGCCCGGTGGAACGGCCAGGCGGCGTACGTGACCACGGGGGCGGTGAGGGTCAGCGACAGCCACTGCCAGTTGTCGAACTGCAGGGCCGGCACCATCGCCATCGCGATCACCGGGACGGCGAGGGCGACGGCGGTGAACAACCGCTGGCGCAGCGGCGCCAGCCCGTCGGCGGGCTCGGGCTGCCCGGCGCCCTCGCCGACGGCGGCGGCCGGGGGCTTGGGCAGGGCGGCGGTGTAGCCGGTGGCCTCGACCGTGGCGATCAGGTCGGCCACCCCGACCTCGCCCTCGAAGGTGACCTTCGCCTTCTCGGTGGCGTAGTTGACGCTGGCCGAGACTCCGTCCATCCGGTTGAGCTTCTTCTCGATGCGGGCGGCGCACGAGGCGCACGTCATTCCGCCGATCGAGAGTTCCACCTCCGTGGAGGCGGGTGCCTGCGTGGTCATCGTTGCTCCTCGTGACAGTTGTTCCGCCTGGTCTGTCCGGCCGGGCCGTCATACCCTGCAGGGGTATCGGGCGGCGCCGAGTTCATTTATACCCCTGGGGGGTACGGAGAACAAGCCCCGTGGGATACCCCCGACGGGTATTTTTCCGCGACGGCGACCTGCTTGACTTGATACCCCCATGGGGTATTCACTCGTGGCACGCCCCGCCGGAACCCAGAGGAGGGCCGCATGGCCGGCTACCGCACCGAGAAGGACCAGCTCCTGCGCAGACTGCGCCGCGTCGAGGGCCAGATCCGCGGCCTCCAGCGGATGGTCGACACCGACACCTACTGCATCGACACGCTGACCCAGGTCTCGGCCGCCACCAAGGCCCTCCAGTCCGTCGCCCTGAACCTGCTCGACTCCCACCTCGCCCACTGCGTCCAGGACGCCATCGCGGGCGGCGGCGCCGAGGCCGACGCCAAGGTCGCCGAGGCCTCCCAGGCCATCGCCCGGCTCATGCGGGCCTGAACCCGCCCCCCCTTGATCGAGGAGAACCCCGCCATGAACACCGCCCTGCGCATCACCGCCTTCACCGCCGGCCTCGCCGCCGCCTTCGGCCTCGCCCTCGGCGTCGGCCACGCCACCGGCAGCGGCCCCGCACCCGAGTCCGCCGCCGAGCACGGCTTCGCGCACCCCGGGCACGCCGGGCACGGCTCCGACGGCGGAGCGGCTCCCGACCGCCTGCCCGGCGGGCTCCAGATCTCCGAACGCGGCTACACCCTCAGCGTCGACACCCCGTTCGTCACCGCCGGCTCCCCCACCGACCTGCGGTTCCGCATCCTCGGCGCCGACGGCAAGCCCGTCACCGCCTACCAGCAGCAGCACGAGAAGGAGCTCCACCTGATCGTCGCCCCACGCGACCTCTCCACCTTCCAGCACCTCCACCCCACCCTGGCCGCCGACGGCACCTGGAGCGCGACCACCGCCGTCCCCGCCGCCGGCGAGTACCGGGTCTTCGCCGACTTCACCCCGGCCGGGGCGAGCGAAGGCCTCACCCTCGGCGCCGACCTCCACGCCGCCGGCGACCTGCGCCCCGCCCCGCTGCCCGACACCGGCCGCACCGTCACCGTCGACGGCTACACCGTCACCCTCGGCGGCGACCTCACCCCCGGCCGCAGCAGCCACCTCACCCTGACCGTCGGCAAGGACGGCGCCCCCGTCACCGACCTCCAGCCCTACCTCGGCGCCTACGGCCACCTGGTCGCCCTCCGCGCCGGCGACCTCGCCTACCTCCACGTCCACCCCGACACCACCACCCCGGGCCCCGAGATCGGCTTCACCACCACCGCCCCGAGCGGCGGCAGCTACCGCCTCTTCCTCGACTTCCAGCACCAGGGCACCGTCCACACTGCGGCCTTCACCGTGACGACGGCCACCGGCACCGCCCTGGCCACCTCGGCCACCTCGGCACCGCCCGCCGACCACCAGCACTGACCACATGAGGAAACGCCGGGCGATCCATGGGGGATCGCCCGGCACCATCGTTCATCCGGACGGGTAGCGAGCGGCCTGCCGGGGCACGGCGCGGAGGAGGGCCTCCGCGTTGCGCGCGGCGGCTGCCTCGCCGAAGCGGTCGGCGAGGCAGCCGGCCTGGTCGTCGTCCAGCGGGAGTTGGGCGAGGCCGGCGCGGATGGCGGCGAGGGCGTCGGAGAGCTTGGCGAAGGTGGCGGCCTTGGTGACGCCCTTGATCTCGGAGGTCACGGCGAAGGGGAGTTCGACGCTCACTCCGCACCCCCGTCGATCAGCGCCCAGACCATCGTGCCGATGCCGCCGGGACGCGGGCAGCACCCCCACTCGGCGGCGAGCCGCGAGACCAGCCAGAGCCCGCGCCCGCTCTCCTCGCACTCGGCGGCCGGACGGAGCGCCGGCCGCCTGGAGTCGGCGTCGTGCACCTCGAATGATCGACCCTGGTCGGGACAGCCTGAAGCACGCGGCCTGGCGCAAGAGCAAGTTCAGTGGCGACCAGGGCAACGGCGCCGAGGTCGCCGACGGCTTCGTCGGCATCGTCCCCGTCCGGGACTCCAAGGACCCCGACGGCCCGGCGCTCACCTTCCCCACCGACGCACGGGCCTCCTTCGTCACCGCCCTCAAGGCCGGCGAACTCCCGACCACCTGAACCCTCCTGCGCGAGAAGTCGGCCCCGCCGATTTCTCGCGCGCACCTCATCCGTGGTGGTCGTGGGCCGCGTGCCCGTCCGCTTCCGGGCTGCCGCCCATCATGCGGAGCATCGCGGCGCCGCCCGTACGGAAGAAGCGCAGCAGGAGGGCCGCCGCCAGGAGGAGGAAGGCGATGTTGAGCCAGGTGGTGTAGTTCCACTCGACGCCCGACATCGGGATCTCGGCGTCGCGTTGGTCCGGGATCAGGCCGAAGCCGCCGAAGAGGAACTCGACGACGTAGCCGGCGGCCACCATCGCCGTGTAGAAGGTGCCCAGGAGGAAGAGGGCCATCCGGCGGCCGTAGTACTTCCGGTAGATGTTGAGGATCGGCAGGATCAGCAGGTCCGCGAAGATGAACGCGACCACCCCGCCGAAACTGATGCCGCCCTTCCAGAGCACCACCGCCAGTGGCACGTTGCCGATCGAGCAGACGAAGGACGCCATCGCGACCAACGGCCCGACCAGCGGCCCCCACAGCTTTCCGGCCAGCGGGTGGTCGACGAAGAAGAAGGCCTGCCAGAAGGAGTCGGGGACCCAGGCGGCGATGGCGCCGGCGATCAGCAGCCCGATCACCAGGTCCTTGAGGATGGCCGCCCACTCCATCACGAAGACGTGGGAGACCGAGGTGAGGCCGCGCGGGGAGAGCAGGCGGCGGGCGAACGGCCCGGACCCCGCCACCGACATGTCCATCGCCGCGTGGCCCTCCATCGAGCCCGCCCGCCCGTACGACGCCTGTTCGCGGGCCTCGGCCAACAGCCGGTCCCGCAGGAACAGCCGGAACAGCAGCGCGAGCAGCAGGATCATCACCGGACCGCCCACGAACTCCGCTGCCGTGAACTGCCAGCCCAGCAACAGCGCCAGGATCACGCCGAGTTCGACCACCAGGTTGGTGGAGGCGATCTCGAAGGCCATCGCCGCCGTGAAGTTCGCGCCCTTGCGGAACAGCGAGCGGGCCAGCGCGACGGCCGCGTAGGAGCAGGACGAGGAGGCCGCGCCCAGCGCCGAGGCGACGGCGAGGGTGCGCGGCCGATCGTCGCCGAGCAGCCGGACGACGGTGGACTTGTGGACCACCGCCTGCACGACGGCGGAGAGCAGGAAGCCGAGGATCAGCGCCCAGGTGATCTCCCAGGTCATCGACCCGGCGATGGACAGCGCGTGCAGGATCGCGTGCATGGCAACCCACCTTCTCTCGGTCCCGGTCCGCGACCATATACCCGTACGGGGTATTAGGGAACCGTGGCGCGCCGCCAACCGCCACTGCGGGGAGATTCCCAACCGGGGGCGCAGACCCGTCGCCCTCCTCGGCCGACGAGTGAATCAACACCGCTCTTGTTACCCTAGGGGGGTATGGTATCTTCATGACCGAAGCGGGCGCCCGGGCCACTCCGGAAGGCGTCGCTCGTACTGACGCCACCCGCACCGGCGACACCCGCACGACCGACACCCGTACCGACGACAGGAGCACACCATGAGCGAGACCACCGTCACCGTCGAGCCGGCCGCCACCGGGGGCTCCTGCTGCGGCTCGTGCGGCACCGGCGCCGCCGAGGCCCCCGCCACGGCCGCCGCCGAGCGCGCCGTGTTCCAGGTGAAGGGCATGACCTGCGGCCACTGCGTCAGCTCGGTGACCGCCGAGCTGAAGAAGGTCGCCGGCGTCACCGAGGTCGCGGTCGACCTCGCCACCGGGCAGGTCACCGTCGACAGCACCGCGCCGCTGACCGACACCGACGTGGCCGCCGCCGTCGACGAGGCCGGTTACGACCTGATCGGCCGCCTCGGCGCCTGACTCCCCGTCGGCCCGGACGGTGGCCGGACGGCGACTCCGGTACGTCAACTCCGGTACGTCAGCTCCCGTCCGCCGGCGCCCGTCCGGGCCGGCTCCCCCCACCGCGCCCCGGTAGAGTGAGAGGCCTCCTCACCGCACAGGAACCGGAGACGGCCATGGCCAGCTACAGCCCCCACAAGGACGACTTCCTCAAGCGGCTCCGTCGCATCGAGGGCCAGATCCGCGGCCTGCAGCGCATGGTCGAGCAGGACACCTACTGCATCGACGTCCTCACCCAGGTCTCCGCCGCCAGCCGCGCCCTCCAGTCCTTCGCCCTGCAACTCCTGGACGAGCACATCGAATGCTGCGTCCGCGACGCCATCGCCGAGGGCGGCCAGGACGCCAACGCCAAGGTCCGCGAGGCCAATCAGGCCATCGCCCGCCTGGTCCGCTCATAGGGCCAGCGCCTCCGACGCACCCCCGCAGCACCCCGCACCCCGCACCCCGCACCCCCGACGGCATCCGCCCGCCGGGGGTGCGGCGCGTTACGGGGTAGGGGTATCCACCCCACCCGTGTCCGCCACCGGCGCCCGCAGCAGCGGCAGGACCACCTCGTCCAGCACCTCGGCGACCACCCGGTCCGAGGGCACCTCTCCCGCGATCATGAAGGCGTCGCGCAGCAGGTCGAGCGGCAGCGCCACGACCCGCGGGGTGAGCCGGGCCGGGTCGACCTCACCCCGGTCGACGGCCCGGCGCATCATCACCCCCAGGGTTTCCACCGGTCCTTCGTGGGTGAGCCCGGCGCGGAAGACGCAGCGCAGTTCGGGGTCGCGCATCAGGTCGACCAGGAATCCGTGCACGCCCTCGACCGGCAGATCGTCGAAGCGGTGCAGCAGGCTGCCGAGGAACTGCGACAGGTCGGTGCGCAGGTCGCCGGTGTCCGGCGGCTCCTGGTAGTCGGGGGCGTTGCGGCCGAGGGCGGCCATCACCAGTTCGATCCGGTTCGGCCAGCGGCGGTAGAGCACCGGCTTGCTGGTGCGGGCGCGGGCGGCGACACCGTCCATGGTCAGCCGGGCGTAGCCGTGTTCGGTGAGTTCGGCCCAGACGGCGTCCAGGATCGCCTGTTCCAGTTCGCCCCCGCGCCGCCGCCGCGGGGCGCCCGTTCTGCCGCTCGTCACCGGTTTCCGCACCCGACTCTCGTAGATACGTTGCGTTTCTTAGTAGGGGGAGTCTACAGTCCAAAACAGGAAACGCGCCGTATCTTATGGCCGACTGGACAGGGGGCGTCCACCATGCGCGCTGCACTCACCGACGACTTCACCACCACCACCGCACCCGCCACCGACGTCCTGGTGGTCGGCGCCGGCCCGGTGGGCCTCACGCTCGCCATCGGGCTGGCCCGCGCCGGGGTCGACTGCCGGATCATCGAGCGGGACGGCGAGTTCCGCACCGCCGGCGTCCGCGGCAAGGGCGTCAACCCGCGCACCCTGGAGGTGTTCGACGACCTCGGCGTGGTCGAGCCGATCCTCGACCGCGGGGCACTCAACCTCGGGGTCCGCGCCTACCGGGGCACCCGACTGGTCGAGGAGGTCGACCCCGCGGCGACCAACCCGCCCACCCCGGACCGCCCGTACGCCGGGATGCTGCTGATCGCGCAGCACCAGACCGAGGCCGTGCTGCGCGACCGGCTCGCCGCGTACGGCCTCACGGTGGAGACCGGCACCGAGCTGGTCGACCACGCCGCGGACGCCGACGGCGTGCTCGCCGCCCTCCGCCGGGACGGCCGGACGACGACGCTGCGCGCCCGCTATCTGATCGGCTGCGACGGCGGCCGCAGCAGCGTCCGCAAGCTGGCCGGCATCCCCTTCCTCGGCGAGACCTGGGAGGAGGAACGTTTCATCATGGCGTCGATGGAGCTGGACGGCCTGGACCCGGAGCACCTGCACATCTGGAACCACCCGAAGTTCGGCGCCGGCGCCATGACCCTCGTCCCGATGCGCCAGGACGGCACGTGGGCCGTGCACGCCGCCGTCGAACCGGACGAGCACGGTGAACTGCCCGCCCCCACCCTGGACACCTTCCGCCGGCTCTTCGCCGAACGGGCCGGCCTGCCCGGGGTCCGGATGCACGAGCCGGTCTGGTCCACCGTCTGGCGCCCCACCGTCCGGCTGGTCGAGCGCTACCGCGACGGCCGGGTGCTGCTCGCCGGGGACGCCGCCCACTGCCAGTCCGCGGCGGGCGGCCAGGGGATGAACACCGGCGTCCAGGACGCCCACAACCTCGCCTGGAAGCTGGCCGCCGTGCTGCGCGGCGCTCCCGACACCCTGCTCGACAGCTACCAGGAGGAGCGGATGCCGGTCGCCCGGGCGAGCCTCGCGGCCACCGCCGCCCACCACAAGGCGGCCTTCGGCGGAGCGGACGGCGGCGGCGCCGGCGTGCTGACCGCCCAGTTCCGCACCATGGCCGTCCAGGGCGCCGACCTCACCGGACTCTCCATCACCTACCGCGGCGGACCGCTCGGCCGCGACCTGGACGCGGCCACCGGCATCCGGGCCGGCGACCGGGCCCCGGACGCGCCGTGCACCACCGCGGACGGCACCCCCACCCGACTGTTCGACCTGTTCCGCGGCCCGCACTTCACCCTGCTGGCCTTCGGCGACCACCCGACCCTGACCGAACTCCCGAGCCCGACCGCCCTCCCCGCCCTCCCCGCCCTCCCCGCCCTCCCCGCCCTCCCCGCCCTCCGGGTGGCCACCGTCCGCGACCCCGACGGCCACGCCGCCCGGGCCTACGGCCTGCGCGGCGGCGCCGTGGTGCTGGTCCGCCCGGACGGCCACGTCTCGCTCACCGGCGCCACCGCCGACCGGGCCACCGTCACCGAGCACCTGCGGGCGTTCACCGGGTGACCCGGGCCGAACCCGCCCGGAGCCCACCCCCACCTGGTCGAGCAGCCGATCGAGGGCGTGGACGCCCACCTGGACCGCTTCGCCGCCAACCGGCACGCCGTGCTGGCCGCCAACCGCGTACTCGCCGGGGCCCCGGTGATCCAGACCGTCATCTCCGAGGAACTGGACGCCCTGCGCGGCCGGTTGCTCACCGTGCTGCCGCTCGCGGACGAGGGCGCGCGACTCGCCGTCTCCCAAGTCCTGCGCAGCTGGCTGGTGTTCGTCCGGGTACTGGTCGTGGACTGGCCGACCGAGCCCGGCGCACCCGCACCGAGCTGCGCGACACCTGCATCGGCGCCGTGCCGGGCGCGCTGCGCCCGCTGCTGCCGTCGACCCGGCGCCCGAGTGGGGCGTTGAGACACCGTACGGAGGGTTCGGGGGCGTACCATCGGGCCGAAACGGGAAAACCTCCCGAAGGGTCCAATTCCCTCAGAAAATATGACAGTTGGATGCCCGTGCCCAGCAGCGCCGCCGACCCCGAAGGATTCCATGGACTCCGCCGCAGCCGACACCGGCACCGACGCCCCGCCCGCCGCACTCCCCCCGCTCCACCGCCTCCCCGTCACCCCCGCCCAGCCGCCGCACCCGACCACCCTCCCGGACGGCACCCCCGCCTGGCTCGTCACCCGCTACCACGACGTCCGGCAGGTCCTCGGCGACCCCCGCCTCACCCGGAGCGACCTGCACGAGGTCGGCACCGCGGGCGCCACCGCCGACGTCGCCGCCAACCCCGCCTCGCTGTTCAACCAGGACGGCCCCGCCCACCGCAGGCTGCGCGCCACCGTCCAGAAGGCGTTCACCCCGCGCGCCATCGCCGGCTGGCAGCCCTGGGTCGCGTCCGCCGTGCAGCAGGCGGTGGACGCGCTGCTCGCCGCCGGACCGCCCGCCGACCTGGTCACCGCCTTCACCCGGCCGGTGCCCTTCGCGGTCACCGCCCGGCTGATGGGCCTGGACGGCGACGGCCCCGACCGCCTGGACGAGCGGCGACTGCGGCACTGGACCGTCGCCCTGCTCGCCCAGGGCAGCGGTCCGGACCCGGAACAAGCCGGGACGCTCGCCGAATTCCGCGCCTTCACCGAGGAGCTGATCGAACGCCGGCGCCGCGCGCCCGGCCCCGACCTGGTCAGCCGACTGGTCCGGGCCGCCGACCAGGACGGCGGCATCCCCGCGGACGCCCTCGCCTTCCTCGTCCTCGGCCTCACCGCCAGCGGCAACGAGAGCGTCACCGGCGCCCTCGGCAACGCCCTGGTCTACCTCCTCGGCGAGCGCCCCGAGCACTGGCCCCGGCTGGCCGACCCGGGCATCACCGAGCACACCGCCGAACGGCTCCTGCACTTCATCCCGTTGGGCGACGACGAGGCCACCGTCCGCCGCGCCACCGCCCCGGTCGAGGTCGGCGGGGTCACCATCCCGGCCGGCGCCGTCGTCGCCGCCAGCCTCGGCAGCGCCAACCGCGACCCCGCCGTCTACCCCGCCGGGATCTCGGCCGACCTCGCCGCCCCGCTCGACGCCCCCACCCTGGCCTTCAGCGCCGGCCCGCACTACTGCATCGGCGCCTGGCGGGTCCGCCTCGAACTGCGCGAATCGCTCCGCCGGCTGGCCACCGCCGTGCCCGGCCTCCGCCTCACCGCCCCGGTGGAGCAGCTGAGTTGGCAACTGGGCGGCACCACCCGCAGCCCGGCCGCGCTCCCGGTCGACTGGTGACGTCGGCCGGTGAGGCCCGCCGGCGGGGTCGGCCGTACGACCGCTCAACCGTCCAACAGGGCGCGCTCCCAGTGCGCTTCGCGCTCCTCGATGTACTCGGCATCGCGACGCCAGGCGTCGCCGTGCCCCTCCGCCCACAGCCGCGCCCAGGGCTGGACGCCCCGGCGCGCCCGGTCGCACAGGAAGTCGTGCATGGAGCGGGTGCGCCGCCCCAACAGCGGCACCAGACGGCGCCGCTCGGCCTCGTCGAGCCGGTACGCGTCGGCGAAGACCCGCAGCCGTTCCCCGGCCTCGGCGTCGGAGCGCCGCCAGTCCGGGTGCGCCAGCAGCGGGACGAAGCCGTGCACCGCGTAGGCGACGTCCCACAGCCGGGAGCCGGGGCCGGCGGTGTCCCAGTCGATGAGGGCGAACCGCCCGCCCTCATCGGCCACCAGGTTCCACGGGGCGAGGTCGTGGTGGACGATGATCCCGTCCTCGTCCGCCGGGATCAGCACCTGCCACCGGGCGTCCGGCGGAGGCGTGAAGTCCTCTACGGCGTCATGGAGTTCCCGGACCAGCCGGGCCAGACCGGCCAGCCGCTCGCGCGGAGCCAGCAGCTCGAAGCCGTGCGGCCAGACCACCTCGCCGGGCACGAAGGTCAGTACCTCGCGCCCTCGCTCGTCCAGCCCGAGGGGCCGGGGCGCGGCCCGGAAACCCACCGCGTGCAGGTGCCCGAGCAGCGCGTGCACAGCCGGGGTCCACGGCCCGGCCGGGCGCCGTACGGTGTCGCCGACGCGCACCACCCCGGCGCTGACGTTCCCGCCCGTCAGCGGCTGTTCCTCTTCCCGGCTCGTCCGCACTACCCCCACAATCCCTCGCCCAGCACCCCGCCCTCCCGGGCTCCCGGCAGTACGTAGGCCACCGCCGAAGCCGTGTGCACCAGGAAGGGGTTGAGCGCGTCCTTGGCCGCCAGCCGGTTCTGCACCCGGGTGAACTGCTCCGGGTCCCGCACGAAGGCGCAGAACAGCAGCCCCCGGTCGTCGGGGGCGTCGTCGTAACTGTAGCCGCGCCGCAGCATCCTGGCGCCGGAGTCCAGCCGGGGACTGCTGAGGCGGACGTGGGCGCTGTTGGGGATGACGTACGAGCCGTCCGGATTCTTGGCGTAGATGTCCGGGTCGTCGTGCTCGGCCGTGCCGGTGAGCGGGGTGCCGTCGGTGAGGCGGCGGCCCATGGCCAGGTTGCGGCGGTCCTCGGGCAGCGCGGCGAAGCCGGCGGTGTCCATCCGGATGCGGCGGTAGACCAGGACGGTGCCGTTCCGGTGGGGGCCCGGCGGGCCCCAGACCCACTGGTCGGCCTCCGTCGGGTTCGGGTTGGCGGTGCCGTCCTTGTAGCCGAACAGGTTGCGCGGGGTGGTGCCCGGGGGCGTGCGCGGCAGGAAGCCGGGCTGGGTCCAGCGCACGCTCGCGCCGGCCGATCGCGCGACCGCGCCGAGGAGTTCGGCGACCACGGTGAGCGGCCAGCGGTCGGCGGCGCACAGCTGCACCAGCAGGTCGCCGCCGCCGCGCGCCGGGTCGAGCCGGTCCCCCGGGAAGGCCGGGAGGTCCGCCAGCGCGGGCGGGACGTTCAGGCCGAGCCGGGTGGCCAGCCCCGGTCCGACCCCGACCAGGGTGCTGAGCCGGGCCGGCTCCCCGCCCTGGAGGCGCGGGTCGGCCGAGCCGCCGTCCGCCGCCTCGGCGAGCACCCGGGTCAGCTCCCCCAGCAGGGAGCGGAGGGCGGCCCGCCCGTCCGAGGTCGCGGCGGGCGCCAGGTCGAGGGCCAGCAGCAGGGTGGCCGGCTGCTGCGGGGCCGTCACCCCGGCCTGCCGCTCGCCGTGGAACGGCGCCACGGGGGCCTCCGGGGGCGGTGGTTGGGAGCCGGAGGGCCCCCGCCCGAGGGCCACGACCCCCGCGCCGACCCCGGCGGCCAGCACCGCACCCCCGCCGGCGATCAGTGCCCTCCGGTCCACACCGCCCCTGACGGCCTCCGGCTGTTTCCGCGCCTTTCCGGTTTCGGCATGCATGACCGACATTGGAGACGATAGAACACCCCGTATGCAACTTTTGACTGCCCGTCAATCCGCCTCCGAACCACCGCTCCGCCCCGGGGCGCGCCGGGTCCGTACGCTCCCCGCCCTGCTGGCCGCCGCCCTCGTCCTGGCCGGCTGCTCCTCCGCCGGCGGTTCCTCCTCCGACGCCCGGCACCCGGAGGGCACCGTGGTCCGCGTCCCGCAGGACTTCCCGTCGGTCCAGAAGGCGGTGGACGTCGCCCGCGAGGGAGACACCGTCCTGGTCTCCCCCGGGACGTACCAGGAGAGCGTGCGGATCACCAAGCCCCGGATCGTGCTGCGCGGCACCGACCGCAACACCGTGGTGCTGGACGGCGGCGTCCGGCTGGTCAACGGCGTCACCGTGACCGGGCCCGGCTCGGTGGTGGAGAACCTCACCGTGCACGGCTACCTCGCCAACGGCGTGCTGTTCACCGGCGTCACCGACGAGAAGCTCCAGCAGCGCGGCGCCGGCGGTTCCGCCTACAACCCGCTGGACACCACCCGCTTCCCGCCCGTCCAGGGCTTCCGGGCGACCAGCGTGACCGCCTACGACAACGGCCTGTACGGCATCTACGCCTTCGACGCCCGGGCCGGGATCATCGAGGACTCCTACGCCTCCGGCGGCGCCGACTCCGGCATCTACGTCGGCCAGTGCAAGCCCTGCGACACCCTGGTCCGCCGCAACACCGTGGAGCGCAACGCGGTCGGCATCGAGATCACCAACGCCTCGGACAACCTCTGGTTCCTCGGCAACCGGGTGGTCGGCAACCGGGTCGGCGTCACCGTCAACTCCAATGACCTGGAGGCCCTCGCCCCCCAGCACGGCGCGGTGATCGCCGGCAACGCCGTCACCGACAACAACGCCTCCGACACCCCCGAGCAGGCCGACGGCGGCTTCGGCATCGGCATCGGGATCGGCGGCGGCACCGCGAACCGGGTCGAACGCAACCTGGTCAAGGGCAACCGCGCGGCCGGCGTCATCGTCACCGACCCGCCCGGCCACCCGGCCGGCGGCAACCGGATCCAGGGCAACCGCGCCGAGGGCAACGGCGCGGACCTCGTCCTCGCCTCCGCCGACCCGGGCAACTGCTTCGCCGGCAACTTCGCCCCGGGGCAGCCCGGCACCCAGAGCCCGGACGGCCTGGAAACCCTGGCCGCCTGCGACGCCAAGAGCCGCAGCCCGCTCACCGCCGGCCGCGCGGCCCCGGTCCAGGCCCCGCCCGGCGTGCCCTTCAACCAGGTCCAGGCCCCGCCCGCCCAGCCGTCACTGCCGGACCCGAACGCCCCGGGCCGCCCGGCCACCGACCTGCCGGGCCCGGTCGACCCGGACTCCTATCCGCTGCCGGCGACCGCCGACGCCGTCCTCACCCACTGATCCGCCTGATCCGCCGGCCCGGGTGGGCCCCCTCGGCCGGAACCCCGAACCGGCTCCCAGGCTTCGCTCACGGCCGCCGGAGCAGCGCCGGCGGCTTCACCGCCTCCACCGCCGCGACCAGCGGGGCCAGTTCGGGGTTCCGGCCCGCCTCGTCGAGCGCCTCGCGCAGCGCGGCGTCATTGGTCGGCCGGGCCTCGGCCAGCAGCCTCAGCCCCTCCTCGCTGACGTCGGTGTAGATGCCCCGGCGGTCGGTGGGGCACAGGTAGCGGGCGAGCAGACCGCGGTCCTCCAGCCGGGAGACCAGCCGGGTGGTGGCGCTCTGGCTGAGCACGACCGCGTCGGCGACCTGCTTCATCTGGAGGTGGCCGCCCTCGCCGTCGTGCTGGCGGCCCAGCACCTCCAGCAGCGAGTACTCGCGCACGCTGAGTTCGTGCTTCGACTGGAGGGCCCGCTCGATGTGCGCCTCGATCCTGCCGTACAGGACGTAGAGGGCGGCCCATCCGTTGGCGAGGGCGGTCAGTGCGGGATCCGTGGCGGTCATCGGCCCGGTCTCCTTCCGAGTACGTGCAGGATTCCAGGATAGGCCTGGGCAGGAAATATTGCCCTTGCCACATATAGCGCTTGTGCAACTACTTTCGCCACACGGCCCAGTCCGCGACTCCTCCCGTCGGCCCCGCCACTGGCCACCGCCCGCGCCCAGTCCTTGCCCGTTCCTTTGCCCAAGCACAACTCGGCCGTGCGGCATGATCGGTACGGATCGACCGCCGACCGAGGAGCCCGGATGAACCGCCCCGCGCGCACCGCCGCCCTGGCCGCGCTGGCCCTGCTCGCCACCGCCGGCTGCTCGGCCGCCCCCGCCCGGGCCCGCGACCGGACGGCCACCAGCTCCACATCCGCCGCCACCACCGCCGCATCGCCCGCCGCAGCACCGAGTGGAGCCGTCGCCTGGAGCGCCGGATTCCGCGGCTACGGCACCCCGCAGTGGCAGCACACCTGGGGCGTGGCCGTCCAGGGCGCCTGGGGCGCCGCCGACTTCGGCGCCACCGACGACCCGGCCGCCCCCGGCGGCGGCCCGGCGCTGCGGGTGACGTACGGCGCGGGCTCCTCCGCCAACACCTGCACCGACTGCCCCAACCCCGGCGGCGGCCAGTTCTACACCGACCTCAACGCCCTCGGTCTGTCCGCCCTCGCCCAGGGCCCCACCCTGGACCTCAGGTACTCCGTCCGGTTCCCCGCCGGCCGCGACTGGGGCAAGGCCGGCAAGCTGCCGGGCCTGTACGGCGGGACGATCGGCCAGGAGTCCGGCGGCAACCACGGCGCCGGCTGGTCCACCCGCTACATGTGGCGCACCGCCAAGGGCAGCCCCGACAACGGCGAGGTCTACCTGTACACCCCGAGCAACTCCGGCCCCACCGGTTACGGCGTGGACGAGGGCCTGGGCGACTGGCACTTCCAGGCGGACGACCGCTGGCACACCGTCGAGCAGCTGGTGAACCGCCGCACCGGCGACATCACCGTCTGGTACGACGGCCGCCAGGTGCACGCCGCCACCGGCACCGCCTCCGGCATCGGCTCGATCCCCTTCGGCGGGGTGCTGTTCTCCACCTTCTACGGCGGCCACGACACCGGCTGGGGCCCGGCGAGCACCCAGCAGGCGTACTTCGCCGACTTCTCGCTCTCCGCCGGCGTCCAGCACTGATGAGCGGCTGGGCCGGTGAACTGCTGCTGGGCCTGGTGGTACTGCTCGGCGCGTCCGTCCAACGGCTGGCCGGCATCGGCTTCGCCCTGGTCGCGGCGCCGGTCCTGGTGCTGCTGCTCGGCCCGAACGGCGGGGTGACGCTGGCGAACTGCGCCTCGCTGGCGATCAGCGCCATCGGCCTGGCCGGGAGTTGGCGGCAGGTCCGGCCGGGGGCGATGCTGCCGCTGCTGGCCGCCGCCGCCTGCGCCGTCCCGGCCGGGTCGTGGGTGGCGGCGTCCGTCCCGACCCCGGAACTCCTGGTCGGCATCGGGCTGCTGACCAGCGCGGCGGCTCTGCTGGTGATCCGGGGGGTGCGGGCCCCGGCGCTGCGCGGGGTCGGCGGGGCGGTGGTGGCGGGGGCGACCAGCGGGCTGATGAACTCGGCGGCCGGGGTGGGCGGTCCGGCGGTCTCGCTGTACGCGGTGAACTCCGGCTGGACGGCCCGGGAGTTCGTGCCGAACGCCCAGCTGTACGGTGTGGTGGTGAACGCCGTCTCGCTGGCGGCCAAGGGACTGCCCGAACTGACCGCACCCGCCTGGGGTTTGGTGATCGCGGCGGTGGCGGGCGGGGCGGTGGTCGGCCGGCTGCTGGCCGCCCGGGTACCGGAGCGGCGGGCCCGCACGGTGGTGCTGGGACTGGCCCTCGCGGGCGGTCTGACCACCCTCGTCAAGGGGGTTTCCGGACTCTGAGACTTCCGGCTGGGAATGCTCTGTGAAGGGTCGACTAAATCTGTAGCGGTCATGCCATACTGCGTCGGTGACCTCAGCCAGCCCCACGACATCCGCGCACCGCAGCAGGCCCCAACTGGGCCGGAAATTCGCCATGCTGTGGTCGGCATCGTCGATCTCAGCAGTCGGCGACGGCATGCGGGACTCGTCGCTGCCGCTCCTCGCCCTGGCCATCTCGGACACCCCGTCCTCGGTGTCCGTCGTCGCGGTGGCCGGATCAATGCCCTGGCTGCTGATGGCCCTGTTCGGCGGCGTCATCGCCGACCGCTTCGACCGCCGCCGACTGATGTGGACGATCGACCTCGGCCGGGCCGCCATCGTGCTGGGCTTCGCCGCCTGGGTCTTCTCCACCACCCCGCCGCTGGCCCTGCTCGCCGCCCTGGCCTTCATCCTCGGCTGCGGCGAGACGGTGTTCGTCAACGCCGCCACCTCCGCCATCCCGGACGTGGTCCGCTCCGACCGACTGGACGTCGCCAACGGCCGGCTCCAGGGCGGCCTGCTGGTCGGCCGGATGATCGGCCCGCTGGTCGGCACCACCCTGTTCGCCGTCGCCGCCGGCTACCCGTTCACGGTGGACGGCCTGTCCTTCGCGCTCGCCGCCGCCCTGGTCGCCGCGACCGGCCGCTCCGGCGCCCCCCGGGCGAAGTCCGAGCGCCGGGTGATGACCGAGGTCCGCGAGGGCGTCCGCTGGCTGTACCAGCACAAGCAACTGCGCCTGGTCGCCTCGCTCTCCGCCCTGGCGGCCGGCGCCTCCTCGCTCGGCATCACCATGATGGCCCTGCTGGTCACCCGGACCCTGGACGAGCCCACCTGGGCGTACGGCGCCGTCCTGGCCACCGGCGTGGCCGGCGGCACGGCGGCCAGCATGCTGGCCGGCCGGATCAGCGAGCGGCTGGGCCGGCGGGCCCGGATCACCCTCTCCTTCGTGCTGATGGGCTCGGCGCTGCTGCTGATGGGCCTGAGCCCCTCGGTGTTCGTGGTGGCACCGCTGTTCGCCGTCGGCAACTTCGGGGTGGTCATCTGGAACGTCCAGGCGATCTCGCTGCGCCAGCAGACCGTGCCGAAGGAACTGCTCGGCCGGGTCAACAGCTGCTACCTGATGCTGATGCGGATCGGAATGCTGGTCGGCGCGTCCCTCAGCGGCCTGATCGGCTCCACCACCGGCATCCGCGTCCCGGTCGTCATGGCGGGCGCGCTGATCCTGGCCGCGCTGTTCGCGATCCCGCGACTGGGCGACCTCGAACCCGCCCCGGCGCCCGCCGACGCCGAGCAGTCGGTCGAGCAGCCGACCCGCTGACCCCACCGCGGGCGCCGCCACCCGACCCGTCCTCATGAACGCACCTGCGCACCCGCCCTACGATGGCGCCATGAGCTCCAGCACCCCGATGGCAGATGCACACCGCTCGCAGCAGCGGGCCGAGGCGCGGCTGGACGTCGCCGCGTCCGTGCTCTCGCTGCTCGCCGACCGCACCCGACTGGCACTGCTGGAACGCCTCGGCCGGGGCGAGGCGGACGTGACCACGCTGACCGAGGCGACCGGCGCCGCCCGGCCCTCGGTCAGCCAGCACCTGGCCAAGCTGCGACTGGCCGGACTGGTCGCCACCCGCAAGGACGGCCGGCGGGTGGTCTACTCACTGCGGCACGGGCACCTGCGCCGCCTGGTGGACGAGGCACTGAACGTCGCCGACCACCAGATCGGCCACCTGCCGCCGCACGACTGAGCCCGGCGCCCGACCGGCCTCGGGCCGGTTCTCCGCAAACAGGTGCACGGGTACGCACACATTGCCTATCATGGGTCCGTCACCCCCATCACCCCCCTTCACCGCCCCGGGACGGGCCATGCCGACCGTGCTGCGCAACCGCACCTACCGCCACCTGTTCACCGCCCAGGTCGTCGCCCTGGTCGGCACCGGCCTGGCCACCGTGGCGCTCTCGCTGCTGGCGTACTCGATCGCCGGCGCCGACGCCTCGGCGGTGCTCGGCACCGCACTGGCGATCAAGATGGTCGCCTACGTGACCGTCGCACCGCTCGCCGGAGCACTCGCCGGGCGGATCCCCCGCCGCACCCTGATGGTCGCGATGGACCTCACCCGGGCCACCGTCGCCCTCACCCTGCCGTTCGTCGACCGGGTGTGGCAGGTCTACGTCCTGATCTTCCTGCTCCAGGCCGCCTCCGCCGCCTTCACTCCGACCTTCCAGGCCACCATCCCGGACGTACTGCCCGCCGAGCGCGACTACACCCGGGCGCTGTCGATGTCCCGGCTGGCCTACGACCTCGAATCACTGTTCAGCCCGGCACTCGCCGCACTGCTGCTGTCCGTGGTCACCTACGACTGGCTGTTCATCGGGACGACGGCGGGCTTCCTCGGCTCCGCCGCCCTGGTCCTCTCCGCCGTCCTGCCCAAGCCCGCGCCCTCGCCATCGCCCGCACCCGGTCCGGCCGGGCGCACCGGCGGGATCTACCGCAAGGCCACCTTCGGCACCCGGCTGTTCCGGGCCACCCCGCGACTCCGGGCGCTGCTCGCGCTCGACCTCGCGGTGGCGGCGGCCGGCGCGATCGTCTTCGTCGACACCGTCAACGTGGTCCGCGACCACTTCCACCGCCCCGCCGGAGCCGTCTCGCTGGCCCTCGGCGCGTACGGCGTCGGCTCGATGCTCGCCGCACTGCTGATCCCCCGGCTGCTGGCCCGGGTCGGCGACCGGTCCGTGATGCTGCCCGCCGCCTACGCCCTGCCCTGCGTCCTGGCCGCCGCCACCGCGATCACCGCCGCACCGGCCGGCCCGGCCAGCTGGTACGCCCTGCTGGCCGCCTGGGCCCTGATCGGCGCCGGCAGCTCGGCCGTGCTGACGCCCGCCGGCCGGGTCGTCCGCCGCTCCGCCGCCGACCCGGACCTGCCCGCCGCCTTCGCCGCCCAGTTCTCCCTCTCGCACGGCTGCTGGCTGCTCACCTACCCGCTGGCCGGCTGGCTCGCCGCCGGCGCCGGCCTCCCGGTCACCGCCCTCGTCCTGGGCACGGTCGCCCTCGCCGCCGCACTGGCCGCCACCACCCTGTGGCCCGCCCGGGACCCGGACGCCCTCCCCCACCTCCACACCGACCTGCCCGCCGGCCACCCCCACCTCACCGGCGCCCGCCCCGCCGCCGACGGCGCCTGGCAGCACGGCCACCACTACGTCATCGACCAGCACCACCCCGACTGGCCCCGCCCGCCCCGCGCCGCCCTGGGCTAACCCCGGGTCACCTCGATCCGGTGCGCGGCCATCGCCGCCACCAGCCGCTCCGGCTCGTCGGGGGTGATCACCGGCTTGACCCGCCCGCCGAGGTCGAGGACGAAGGCCACGCTCTTGTCCACCCGCCCCAGGTCGAGGTTGAAGTAGTGCACGAAGTCCCCGGAGCCCCAGATCCGCCAGCGCCCGCCGAGCCGGGTCAGCGGCACCTGCTGCAGCCCGCGGATCCGCGAGTACGGAATGCGCTTGGCGGACGCCAGCGGGAAGTAGTACCGGCGAATCACGAGCTCACGCGCGGTGCACGTCACCAGACCGTCGTTGTACATGCGGGCCAGGCTAAACCCGCGCCCCGCCGCGACCCCTTCCATCGGCAGCCGTTCCGGGCAGGTCCGCCCGAACGCCGCATCGGCGGGACCACCGGGTGATACCCCTTCCGCCCGCCGACCGGACGCACCGGTCGACCCCCGTCAGCCACCGATCCGCAGGCAGTGCCCCCAGCAGTCCCGCCACGGCCCGTACCGGTCGGCCAGCCGCCGGACCTCTATCTCGTCCACAGGCCGACCGCCGCGGTCTTTCCAGCCTCCCGGCCGGGCAGGGTGAGCGCCGCCCGCGCAGTCCCGTGCTGACCGGCCATCGCGGGGAAGGCGCCGATGAAGCCGAGTGAGGCCCGGAAGTCGAACGACTCCCGGCCGGGCAGCCCCTTGCCCTCCAGGGTGCGCAGCACCTGGCTGGTCCCGTGACACGACAGAGCAGGAAGCCCAGGCTCTCGCCCGGCGTCGCGGCCCGCCCGAGGCGCCAGCCCCCCTGGAGAGCGCTTTTGCCTAGGTCAACGCTCACACCCGCGGGCCTTCAGGGGGACGGCGGGGAGTTCCGGGGCAGGCACCTGGGCGCCGGCATAGCCGTAGACCTCACCGAAGCAGTCGGTGCTCATCCAGTCCGAACCGGCTTGCGCGATCCCGTCGTTCGAGCGGCCGATGAGGTTCCACCACATACCACGCGTTTCATATGTCTCCCCAGGTCAGCGACCTAGTGGACCATCCGCGGTCGGCAAATAGTCAGCGCTGGACAACTGGGACGGCCTCACTGATACACCGGAGGCTTCGGCCGCTATCGGCCGACCGCGTTCCTCCAGCGAATGCGGACCACGACCCGAGGCGCAACAGCTATTGGAGGTCGCGGCGCCGTTCGGCGAGGCAACGCGACCACAAGTCGCAGGCAGAGCGGGCTTCCTTCAGAGCGGCGGCTGTGAACGCCCGGTCCACGAAACCCTGTTCCGCCATCTGGGCGGCCACCGCCGTCAGGTGCCGGGCAACCTGCTCCACCCGCTCGGCATGCGCCCGCTCCGGAAGCCTCTCGGCCCTGACTTTCAGCATCCTCTCGAGATCGCCGTAGTGCTCCCCGTCCTCCTCGTCGTAGAGCGTGGGCACCCGTGGAAGCTGCTCCTCAGCCAGATGCGGCACCGCCCGGACCGACGGTTCCGGTTGCTCAGCCTGGCCCAGGATCCGGCTGACCACCGCCCGGGTCCCCTCGGACCGCCGGACCCGGTCTGCGAGTTCCTGCAACCTGTCGATCAGCCTCGGAACCTCGTGTTCGTTCTCGGCGACCAGACAGCGGCCCAGCTCCTCGGTGACCGCCATCCCCTCCGTCGCGGCCCTATCGAGCACTTCATCGCAGACACCGAGTTCGTCGAACGCCCTTCCCGCCGCCTGCACCGACTGCCGCAGCATGGCAGTGGCATCGCCGTCGAACCGTCCCACGGCCCGGACGAACTCCCTCCTCGGCATCAACGCCGCGAACGACCACTCCGCCCCGTGCGCAACACCTGTCGGCTGTCCGGACACCATTGCCCTCCCCTTTCCCAGCGCACGCGCTCCTCCGAGAGCGATCATGAACCAGCCTCGTTCAGTCTGCCAACCAGCACCCCCGCCCGACCGGCACATCGACCACCGCTGTCACACCGTACGGATACGATCCTCGGCGACACGAGTTCATCAGGGGGCGGGAAGCAGCATGTCCGAGAACTATCCGGCGTTCCAACTGCGTCTGCCGAACGGCGGCCCGGTCGCGTACGGCCGTCTACTGGCCGAAAAGGTCAGCGGGGTCCAGAAGTTCGTGATCAGGGCGGGGTCCCCGGTGCGCTCCGAGGTCGTGCCGTCATTCGCCCTGGGAACAACAGCGCCCTACCGGCTCCGACAACAGCTGATCGAGGACGGGACGATCCGACCGTCCGATCAGTGGCCCGGCTGGCTGGAAGTCTTCGCGGACGTCGAGTGCACTTCTCCGTCCGCCGCCGGCTCCATCCTGACCGGCAGCAGCGTCAACGGCTGGGAAGTGTGGAAGACCGCTGACGGCCGCCCCTTGTCCGACTTCATGGAACAGGTGTGGTGGGGTTCCAACCGGGCCTGGCTGGTGCGCGGCTCCGACGTTGCCGGGATGGATCTCGTGCAGCGCCTATGGTTTCCGGAATCGCTCGTCAGTCTGCCTGCTACCCACCTGCGGCCAAGAGCCGAACAGGGCATGAGCAAGGACCGGCTCCGCTCCTTCGTGGACGAGGACTACGGCTCCACGGCGACGTACGTGCACCGCGACCAGATCGTCGAGGACTGCCATGCCTTCCTCTCCCGGATGAAGCCGGGTGACACGATCTGCACGGTCTCCGACGGGCAGCTCTATCGCGCGAAGGTCACCGGCTCGGCCGAGCAGGTGGTCTCCGAGGACGGGCGTTCCAACCTCCGCCGTCCCGTCGAGTGGCAGCCCGGCGGGTTCCCGTACGACGAACTTCCCGAGGAGCTCCGGCAGAGGTTCTCCTCACCGCACGACATCGTCGACCTGACGGCAGTCAATGCCCTGATCGCCGGCCTGGGCCTGACCGATCAGGAGCTCGCCGACGAAGCCGAGGCGACCGGTGGTGGCCCTGGCACCGGATCGCCCACCATCACGGCGCGCCGCGAGGCTGAGCTCCCCCAGCCCGATCAAGGTCTCGCGGACAAGTTGCACGTGCACGACCTGGCGTGGCTCCAGGAGCTCCGTGACCTCCTCTGCGACGAGCAGCAGCTGGTCCTGTACGGCCCTCCCGGCACGGGGAAGACCCACCTCGCCCTGGAGCTCGCCGAATTCCTGAGCGGCGGCCCGGAACGAGTCAAGCTCGTCCAGTTCCACCCCAGTTACACCTACGAGGACTTCTTCGAGGGCTTCCGTCCTCAGGAGGACCCTGACTCCCGGGAGGTCGCGTTCCGTCTGACGCCCGGCCCGTTGCGCGAGCTGGCCGACCTCGCCTCCCGCGAGGGCAACCAGCACGTGCCGTACTTCCTCGTCATCGACGAGATGAACCGAGCCAACCTCGCCAAGGTCTTCGGCGAGCTGTACTTCCTCCTGGAGTACCGGTTCAGAACTGCGCGTCTGACCTACTCCGGTGACGACTTCGCGTTGCCGCCCAACCTGTTCGTGATCGGCACCATGAACACTTCCGACCGATCTATCGCCCTGGTGGACGCCGCCATGCGCCGGCGCTTCGCCTTCGTCGAACTGTCGCCCCGGGTCGAACCCACCCGCGGGCTGCTGCGGCGATGGCTCAGGACGGCGGACAAGGACGATGAGCCGGCCGAGCTCCTGGACGCCCTCAACGCACGGGTCGACGATCCGGACTTCCAAATCGGTCCCTCGTACCTGATGAAGAAGGGCGTCTATCGAGAGGGTGGCCTGGAACGCACCTGGCGCACCAAGATCCTTCCCCTGCTGGAGGAACACCACTACGGCGAGGGCGTGGACGTCGAGGCCCGCTACGGCCTCGAAGCCCTCCGCGCGGCGCTACGTCACCGCCTGGGCACCCCCACCGAATGACCACCATCGAACTCGTCGAACACGCCCGCCCGGTATCCCTCCCCATCGACACCGCCACCGGCCGGGCGTTGGCTGTCTCCCGGATCATCACGGCGACACCCGATCCCGATCATCCCGGCCATTGGCTGCTGAAAGCCAGCAGCAAGGTCGGCGCGGTGACGCTGTCCGTGCCGGGCAGCGCACCGACACTCCTGCGCATCACCCCCAAGCTGAGGATCACGCGGCTCTTCTTCCTGCTCGGCTACACCCTCGACCCCAAGGGCTGGCAGGACGACCTGGTGGAGCTGGCCGAGCAGGAGGAACTGCTGCCTGCCGTTGCCCACGCGTTCGAACGCCTCCTCCACGTCGCCCTTCGCACAGGCCCGCTCAAGGGTTACCGCGCCACGGACGAGAGCAGCCTGGTCGTGCGGGGCCGCATCCGCGAGGGCGACCAGATCCGCCGCCACCACGGCACGATGCTCCCGCTGGAGATCACGTACGACGAGTTCACCGTCGACACGGCCGAGAATCGCTTGCTCCGCACCGCCACCGAGCGCGTGCTGCGGCTGCCAGGGGTCGCCCCAGCCGTGCGCCGTCGACTGCTGCATCAGCAGGCACGGTTGACGGATGCGACCCGTCTGGTGCCCGGCCGGACCTTGCCCGATTGGAAACCGACACGGCTCAATGCCCACTACCAACCGGCACTGCGCCTCGCCACTGCCATCCTGAGAGGCGGATCGGTGGAGCACCGCACGGGCGATGTCCGTACCAGCGGCTTCCTGTTCGACATGAACAAGCTGTTCGAGGACTTCACGACGGTCGCCCTGCGGGAAGCACTGCGCGACAGCGACGGTTACTGCCGTCTCCAGCCACACCATCACCTCGATGATCTCGGCGCCATCCGGATCAGACCCGACTTTGTCCACTACGGCCACGACGGAACGCCCCGTGGCGTCGCCGACGCCAAGTACAAGGCTGAAAGACCTGCCGGCTATCCGGACGCCGACCTCTATCAGATGCTCGCCTACTGCACCACGCTGGGACTCACCGAGGGCCATCTCGTGTACGCGAAGGGCAGCGCGCAACGTGCCTCGCACCGGGTTCGCCACGCAGGAGTGACGATCCACCAGCACGCCCTGGATCTGGAACAGCCACCTGCGGAACTCCTGGCCGAAATAGCCGCGATCGCCCGGTACCTACGACCTGCCGTCGGCGCGTCTGCACGGATCCCAGCCAGCAGACGTGGTCAGCAAACCCTCGCCGCCAACCTACGGACCGCGTCTCCCGATCCACCCGCCTGACCGGACGGCGTCTACTACGGTGGCCACAGTATGTCTCCGATCAGCACCATGACGAGGATAGGCGTGCACACGACTAGTCCCCTGAGTCCCGAGGACCCGCCTGAGATCGGCGGCTTCGAACTCCTTGCCCGGATCGGTCAGGGGGGCATGGGCCAGGTGTACCTCGGCGAGTCCCCTGGCGGGGAGCAGGCCGCGGTCAAGGTGATCAAGCCGTCCCTGGTCGATTCGGAGACTCGGCTGCGCTTCGCCCAGGAAATCGAGGTCCTCAAGACCGTGTGGGGAAACCGGGTCGCGGCCTTCCTCGACGCGGATCCCGAGGCAGAACCACCATGGCTGGCGACGGAGTATGTGGAGGGCGCCGATCTCCGCAGGCACGTGGACGCGTACGGCCCGCTCCCGGCCGTCCTGGTGGCCTCGCTCGGCGCGACCCTCGCCGAGGCCCTCACTCTGGTGCACAAACAAGGGCTGCTGCACCGGGACCTCAAGCCTGCGAACGTCCTACTGGGACCCAACGGCCCCAAGATCATCGATTTCGGCCTCGCAGTGTTCGCCGAGTCGAGCCCCTCCCTCACCGCCCCGAACACGGTCGTCGGCACACCCATGTGCATGGCGCCGGAGCAAGCCAACGGCGTGAAGCCGCTCACGGAAGCGGTCGACGCATACGCGCTGGGCGCGGTCCTCCTCTTCGCGCTGACCGGCCGATACCCCTACCAGGCGGCCAACGTCAATGTGCTCTTCCACAAGGTCACCGATCCGGAAACGTCCCCGGACCTGACCGGCGTCCCGACCGAGCTGTCACCGATCCTGACCTCGATGCTGGCCCACGAGGCCAAGAACCGGCCGTCCCTGCCGTCCGTGGTCAAGGAGTTCCGCGCCGTCATCGAGGCCCACGGACTCAAGGTCGCCCAGGCCCGCCGACAGCTGACAGCCCTGACCACGGCGAAGCCGGCTCCCGACCCCGAGTCGACGGCTCCGACCGTGCAGCTCCTCCCACAGGTCCCGGTCGGCACGCCCCCGGTGCAGGCCCCGCCCCCTCCCGCACCGATCGTCGTCCCGCCACCAGGTCCCGCGCTGAACGAAAGCCCCAGCTACACGTCGACGCTCAAGGACACCCCCGCGGTAACTGCCGCGCCCGCCGACAGGCCTGGACCAATGCCCGTCCCGACCTCGGCATCGGCGCCCCGCGCGCCCCGGCGATCCCTCCAGGCCCGCCGCACGGCCCAGCAGCTGCGCGAGGTCTACGCGGCCAAGGCCTCGTTCTGACCGGGCCCGATCCTCTCCTCGCACCCGCCGTAAGCTCTTCACCTGGTGCGCTGTCCCCAGCGGACGGCAGCTACCACCGCACAGCACGATGAACACAGGAGGCAGCGGGTGACCCCCGAGCTGAGCAGCGCCGAACCGACCGGGACCGTGGAGGACCCGTATCCGGCGGGCGCGCAGGTCTTCGTGCGGGACGAAGTGTGGCTCGTGCGGAACAGCTCGCTCACCGAGCACGACGGCGCCCGGGTCGAGGTGGTCGGGGTCTCCGACTTCGTCCGCGACCAGGAGGCGGTCTTCTTCAGCGCCCTGGACGAGATCGAGCTGGTCGACCCCCGGCAGACGAAACTGATCGCCGACGACTCGCCCAACTTCCGCCGCTCCCGCCTCTTCCTGGAGGCCGTGCTGCGACGGACCGCCCTGCCCCAGTCGGAGCGCGGCCTCGCGCTGGCCGACTCCTTCCTCCTGGACCCCCTCCCCTACCAGCAGCGCCCGGCCCAACTCGCGCTGTCCGGACGCAACCTGCGGCCCCGGATGCTGATCGCCGACGTGGTGGGCCTCGGCAAGACCCTGGAGATCGGGCTCACGCTCGCCGAGCTGATCCGACGCGGCCGCGGGGACCGCATCCTGGTCGTCACCCCGCAGCACGTCCTGGAGCAGTTCCAGCACGAGCTGTGGACGCGCTTCGCGATCCCGCTGATCCGGCTGGACTCGGTGGGCATCGAACGGATCCAGCGCGAGATCCCGGCGGGCCGCAACCCCTTCACCTACTTCAAGCGCGTGATCGTCTCGATCGACACGCTGAAGAACACCGATCAGTACAAGCACCACCTGGAGCGGATCAGCTGGGACGCGGTCGTCATCGACGAATCGCACAACCTGATCAACCGCGGCTCGCTGCGCAACCAGCTCGCCCAGATCCTTGCCCCGCGCACGGACGCCCTGATCCTCGCCTCCGCCACCCCGCACAACGGCGACGCGAAGTCCTTCGCCGAGCTCATCGGCCTGCTCGACCCGGCGGCCATCCGCGACCCGGAGAACTACCGGGCCGAGGACATCGAGCACCTCTTCATCCGCCGCACCAAGATCAGCCAGGAGGTGCGCGAGCAGATGAAGGGGCAGTGGGCGGACCGTGGCCCCTCCCGGTCGGTCCGCTGCGCGGCGACCCCGGCCGAGGAGAAGGTCTTCGAGGAACTGGCCGAGGTCTGGCTGCCGTCCGACGGCCGGAAGTCGGTCAGCGATGTGCCCCTCTTCCCCTACACCCTGCTCAAGTCGTTCCTGTCCTCGCCGGCCGCGCTGAAGGCCACCGTCGAGACGCGGATCAGGACGCTGGAGAAGAAGGAGATCCAGTCCGCGGTGGCCGCGGAGCGGGAGGCCCTGCTCCGGCTGCGCGACCTCGCCGGCGCGATGTCCGACACGGACTCGGCGAAGTTCAACGCGCTCGTCGCCGAGCTGCGGGCGATCGGCGTGGGGCCGGGCTCCGACACCCGCGTCGTCGTCTTCTCCGAGCGCGTGCAGACCCTGGAATGGCTGCACTCCGTCCTGCCCGCCGCACTCGGCTTCAAGGGCCGGGCCGCCCAGGCCGCCGTCCGTCTCATGCACGGCGGCCTCAGCGACGAGCAGCAGATGCAGTGCGTCGAGGACTTCGGCCTCGCCGACACCCCGGTGCGCGTACTCCTCACCGGCGACGTCGCGTCGGAAGGCGTCAACCTCCACCGCCAGTGCAGCCAACTGGTGCACTACGACGTGCCCTGGTCGCTGATCCGCATCGAGCAGCGCAACGGCCGCATCGACCGCTACGGCCAGGCCTCCGCCCCGGAGTTCCGGGCGCTCATCCTGACCAGCGAGGTCGAAGGCGCCAAGGACGACACGCTCGTGGCCGAGCGCCTGCTCGACCGCGAACGCGAGGCCCACCAGAAGCTCGGCACGGCGGAGGCGGTCACCGGCCTCTACCGCGCGGAGGCCGAGGAGAAGTCGCTCATCCAGGACCTGCTGCGCGGCCGCACGGTCGACGAGTCCCTGGAGGCGCACCACCCGCAGGCCGACGGAGTCGACGGCGCCGACGGCATGGACGACTTCCTCGCCGACTTCTTCGGCACCGTCGGCGAGGAGCCCACCGGCGAGGACACCTCCGTACCGCGCGCCGACGTGCCCCGCCTGTTCGCCTCCACCCGGGAGTTCCTGGACGAGGCGCTGCGCGAGGTCTACCCGGACGCCCAGAGCACGCTGGAGATGGACCGCGACGAGACCTCCGGCCTGATCTCCTTCCGCCCGCCGGCCGACCTCGTGCACCGGCTCAAGGCCCTGCCCCTCGACTACGTCCGCGAACAGCGGCTGCGGGAAAGGCTGTTGGTCACCCTCAACCGACGCCTCGCCGAGCACTCCCTCCAGCGGGCCCGCGAGTCCTCCACCTCCAGCTGGCCGGAGATCTCGCTGCTCACCGACCTCCACCCGGTGGTGGAATGGCTCACCGACAAGGTGCTCGTGCGACTCGGACGCCAGGAGGCGCTGGTCGTCACCGCGGACGTCGCCGAGCCGACGTACCTGATCCAGGGCGTCTACTCCAACGCCCTCGGCCGGCCCACGGTGGTCAAGTGGATGGCGGTCACCCGGGACGGCACCGTCGAGGACGACATGGTGGCGATACTCCGCCGCTCCGGCGTCGGGCCCACCATGGCCAACCCGCTGAAGCACTGGCCCGTCGACCGGTTGCAGGACGGCATCCCCGCCGCGCTGGAGCGTGCGGAGGCGTTCCTGGAGCACCACCGGGAGGCCTGGGACGAGCCGCTGCGCGAACCGATCGAGCAGTACCGGCTCCGGCTCGGCGCCTGGGAGCAGCCGACCCTGGCGGGCGAGCGCACCAAGCAGCGGCTCGCCGGGATCGCCGACTCGCTGCTGACCACCGGCCGCCCGCTCCTGCGCGTCCTCGCCGTCCTCGCCCCCACGCCGCCCCAGGCCGTCTGATCCCTGAGAGAAGCAGTTATGACGTACGACTCCCTGGTGAACCGCGGCGACTACTTCTCCGCCCACTACCTGGCCGAGGTGCTGCCCAAGGACCTCAAGTCCGGCCTGCTGGCGGTGTGGAAGGAGCGCGAGGAGGCGGCGAAGGCCGCAGCCTCCGACGACGAGGCGGAGCAGGACCCGGACGCCCTGCCGGTCACCCCCCGCGCCGGCCTGCGGGCGCTGCGACGGCCCTACTTCCGCTCCCGGGCCGGCTTCGCCCTGCCGGAGGCGGCGGACGACGGCCGGACACTGGCGGACGACGACACCGCCACCTACGGCTCCCCGGCCTGGCGCGAGCGCGTGCACGCGCTCAACGCGCGGGTGCTGCTGGCGCTCGGTTACGACGCCAAGCCCGGCACCGTCACGGTCGAGCGGGCTGACCAGGCGTACCAGGTGCAGGTCGCGCACAGCGAGAAGGGCCTGATCGCGCTGGACTGCGGCTGGGCCGCCGAGCCGGACGCCGCCCTGGACCCGGACGGCCCGGGGCGCCTGCTCGAACCGCTGGTGCTGGACGGGCAGCACACGCTCGTCACCGGGTCGAAGCTCGCGTCGTTCCTGTTCGCGTGCGAGGACGCGCCCCGGTACGTGCTGCTGCTGGTGGGCGGGGTCGTCGTCCTCGCCGACCGGCTGACCTGGGGCGAGGGCCGCTACCTCGCGGTGTCGCTGGACGGCGCGCTGGAACGCAACGACACCAAGGCCGGCGGCGAACTCGACACCGTGGCCGCGCTGTTCGGCGCGGACTCGCTGCGCACGCCGGAGGCGGGCGGCGAGAACCCGCTCGCGGAGCTGGTCGGCAAGTCCACCAAGCACGCGGTGGGTGTCTCCAGCGACCTGCGCGACGGGCTGCGGCTGAGCGTCGAGCTGATCGCCAACGAGGTGCTGGACCGCATCCGCGAGAACGAGGGCGTACGGCCCGAGGACGTCATGGAGCTCCCCGAGCTAGGGAAGCAGCTGACGCGGGAGTCGTTGCGGTATCTGTACCGGATCCTGTTCCTTCTGTACGCGGAGGCCCGGCCGGAGCTGGGCATCCTTCCGGCGGACTACCCCGAGTACCAGCAGGGCTACGGGCTGGGGCGGCTGGGTGAACTCGTCGCCGAACGGGACCTGGTGGACGAGAAGTCGCGGCGCGGGTTCTACCTGTACGAGTCGCTGGACCTGCTCTTCGGCAAGGTCCAGGACGGCTACCGGCCGCGCCGGACCCACGGGGTCGTGGAGGAGAAGGTCTCCGAAGACGTGGGGCTGCGCTTCGAGCCGCTGCACTCCAAGCTGTTCGAGCCCGAGTCCATCAAGCTGATCGGCGCTTCTTCGGTGCCCGACCCGCGCTTCGATGCGGATGAGACCGGCGAGGAGCGCTACCTCGACACGCGGCTGCGCAACGCGACGCTGTACAAGGTGCTGCGCCTGCTGATGCTCACCAAGGGGCGCAAGGGCGAGCGCGGCGGCTTCATCTCGTACGCGCAGCTGGGCATCAACCAGCTCGGGGCCGTGTACGAAGGCCTGATGTCGTACAGCGGCTTCGTGTCGGACAAGGAGCTGTGGGAGGTCGCCAAGGGCGGCGACCCGAAGGACGGCTCGTGGCTGATCCCGAGGTCGAAGGTCGACGAGTACCCGGACAACGTGTTCGTGCGCACCCGGGACGAGGACACCGGCGAGGAGGTGCCGGCCAAGTACGCCCCGGGCGAGTTCGTCTACCGGCTGTCCGGCCGCGACCGGCAGACCTCGGCGTCGTACTACACGCCCGAATCGCTGACCAAGGTGACGGTACAGCTGACCCTCCAGCACCGCCTGGACCAGGACGGGACCATCACCGAGGCCCGTGAGCTGCTGGACTGGAAGATCTGCGAACCGGCGCTCGGGTCGGGCGCGTTCCTCAACGAGGCGATCAACCAGGTCGCGGCCGAGTACCTGCGGCGGCGCCAGGACGAGCTGGGCGTCGCCATCGACACGGAGAAGTACCCGGTCGAACTGCAGAAGGTGAAGGCGTACATCGCCCTGCACAACTCGTACGGGGTCGACCTCAACGAGACGGCGGTCGAACTGGCCGAGGTGTCGCTGTGGCTGAACACCATGCACCCGGGCATGGAGGCACCGTGGTTCGGCCTGCACCTGCGGCGCGGCAACTCGCTGATCGGCGGGCGGCGGGAGGTGTACCCGGCCGAGAAGCTGAAGAAGGGCGGTTGGCTGGGGACGACGCCCGAGCGCTTCCCGCTGGCGGACGCCGTGAACGGGGTTCCGCTGCCGACGGGCTCGGTCCACCACTTCCTGCTGCCGGCGAAGGAGTGGGGCGCGGTCGCGGCTGAGAAGGAGGCCAAGGCACTCGCGCCCGAGGACGCGAAGGCGCTGGGCGCGTGGCGCCGAGCGATCACCAAGTCGCCCAACGCCAAGCAGGTCACACGTCTTCAGGGCCTCGCCCGGCGAGCCGAGTACCTGTGGAGTTTGGTGGTACGGCGCCTGGAGATCTCGGAGCGCGACATCTCGCGTCGGATCGACGTGTGGGGCGCCGAGGAGGAGTGGCTGCGCAGCCCCGAGGTCGCTGTGCAGCGAGAGGACGTTCTGGCGGATCTCCTCGCGGTCGACACCCCGTACTGGCGTCTCAAGACGCTGATGGACGCATGGTGCGCGCTGTGGTTCTGGCCAGTCCAGGAAGCTGCGCTGCTGGACGGCAGCGCCGACCGGTACAAGCGCGTACAAGACAGTCCTGTCGCTGTTCCTGCCGAGGGGGACTCACCGCAGGTCCTCCTGTCCTGGCAGGCGGAAGACCTCTTCGGCGGTGTCGGCGAGTCCGGCGAACTGACCCTCCAGGCGGTCGAGCGCCGGCGCAATACCGGCCGCCGCAAGGAGGCGATCCGCGAGGTACGGCGTTCTGTCATCGCCCTGGCATCGGTGAACGACTGGCTCGACTTCGCCGAGGCGCTGCTCGGTACGCACGAGGTGCCGGCCGAGTCCCTGGTGTCGGCCTTCGAAACCCTTGAGGAGCTGACCCCCTACGAGGATGCTCTCCCCGACCTCATGGGCATGGACCGGGCCCACTGGCTGGAGTCCCGCTTTCCCTGGGCTTCGGTCGCTCGAGACATCTCAGAGGCTCACGGATTCTTCCACTGGGAACTGGAATTCGCACAGGCTTTTAGCCAAGGCGGGTATGACATCCAGGTAGGGAATCCTCCTTGGGTACGGCCGGACTGGCAGGAAAGCTCGGTCATGGCAGAGTTCGACCCATGGTTCGCCCTGGAGGAAAAGCCCGGCAGAGAGGAGTGGATCTCACGCCAGAGCGAAGTACTTTCCGATCTCGAAAATTGCAATTCTTATCTCAGTGACCTATCAGGGGTTTGCGGAACGGCCACACTACTCAGCTCCGCTGCGACCTACATGCTAATTAACGGAACCCGACCGGATCTGTACCGCGCGTTTATGTGCCAGTGCTGGGACAACCTATCACCACTGGGATCCGCCGGATTGATCCACCCAGATTCACATTTCGGAGGAAATAAGGAGGCCCGCCTCCGGCATGCCTCCTATGAGCACCTCCGCCTACACGCACATTTCCACAATCGCACCGGCATATTCCCGGAAATTCACTCCAACACAGAGTTCGGCGTAAATATCTACGGCCCCAGTTCGGATATCTCATTCACTCACATTAGCTGGCTTTTCGATCCAAACACGCTCACAGCCTCCCTCGAACACGATGGAAGCGGCCCGCTACCTGGCATCAAGCATCTCGGCAAATGGGATACTCGGCCTCATGCAGCCCGCCTAGTCACCATCGACGCCAACCGGCTGGCGAAATGGAATAGTGTCTCCGGCGAGTCGACCTACCACGACACGGAAACCCCCCTCCTCTACCCAGTAACTTCCGATGAGGAAGGGGCGATCGAGGCTCTTGCCAGAGTTCATGAACGCCTCGGCGCATTTGACCCAAAGATCACCATCGGCATGTTTGAGAACTTGGCGACCAAAAAGCTCGGACTGTACGAATGGAACACCTCCACACCAGAGACGCAGTCTGATCTCATCCTGCAGGGGCCACACATCGGCGTTGCAAACGCTCTAAACAAGGAACCGAACATCCCCTGCAAGACGAACCGAGACTGGACCCCCTTCGATCTCGTCACCCTGCCAGCCAATGCCATTCCTCGAACCAACTATATCCGCACGTGCGATCTAGACCGGTACATTGCGGCCCAGGACCGCTGGAATAGTTATCCGTATACGGAATACTATCGGTTGGCCTGGCGTCGAATGATCCCATTTGACACAGAGCGCAGCCTCTTTGCTGCGCTCATTCCACCTGGTCCAGCTCACGTCGACGCGGTTAATTCAATGGCTCTAGAGAATAACCGCACGACTGCACTTAATGCAGGATTCTGGTCCTCGCTGCCACTGGACTACCTGCTACGCATCACCGGGCGAGCCGATCTTCGTGTATCTGAAGCCAACAAGATGCCCTATGCCAATCCCGACCATCCTTTGGCTGACCCACTTCTTGTTCGCGCCCTCCGCCTGAACTGTCTTACCGAAGCGTACGCACCTCTATGGGCGGAACAATTCGGTCCCACCTGGCTCAGCTCTGAGGCTTGGGCCTACGAAGACTGGCCCCTTGATCCTCTTGCCGCCAACCTAACGCCTCAATGGAGCTACGACACGCCACTGCGCACCGAGTTCGAGCGTCGCGCGGCGCTCGTCGAGATGGATGCGCTTGTTGCTGTCTGGATCGGCATCAACGCTGACCAAGTCGCCGCGATCTACAAGTCCCGTTACCCGATTCTCGTCGACTATGAAGCGGATATGTATTTTGACGCCGAGGGTCGGAAGATCGCACGCAACCACAACACGTACGGACACGGCCAGGCCAAGGAGACCTACTCGGCCCTCCTCAATCATCTGGCCAGCCCTGCGGCCGTTCCGCCGCCCGAGGGCTATACCGCGCCGTTCTACAAAGCCGACCGCGAGACGGAGATGCGCGCTGCCCACGCGCACTTCCAGGCACGTCTGGATGCGGAGATCGCTGCTGGCCGGTGGACCCCGCCGACGCCGAGGACTCCGCTTACGCCCGACGAGGATGGATCATGACCGACAGCTACGGCTCCCCGGGCGGGAAGTCCGAGTACCCCGCAGCGGAAGCCCTCTTCGCGCTCGACGAGCCCGGAAATCAGCTCCCCGTCGAGTTCGACGACGGCGGCAAGAGCTCCGGCGTCGAGTCCGAGGACATCGGCGAGCGGATCGCCAGCCCCTTCGATCCCAGCAAGATCGAGGTTCAGACCCGCACCCCGACCGTCTCGCTCCTCCTCAACCGCATCCGGCGCGACACCATCGACCTCGCCCCGGACTTCCAGCGCCGTGCCGGCATCTGGACGGCGAAGGCGCAGAGCAGGCTCATCGAGTCACTGTTGCTCCGGATCACCCTCCCCACGCTCTACGCCGCCGAGGTGGACGAGGAGTCCTGGGCGATCGTGGACGGCGTCCAACGCCTCACCACCATCGCGCGCTTCGTCGACCCCGCCGCCGTCGATGCCGAGCCTCTCGTCCTCACCGGCCTGGAATACCTGACCGAGTTCAACGGGTGCTCCTTCGCCGAGCTTCCGGGCCGCCTTCAGACCCGGATCGAGGAGACCGAACTCGTGGTCCTCCTCATCCGTCGCGGCACCCCGGAGGAGGTCAAGTTCAACATCTTCGCCCGCATCAACACGGGCGGCCGTCCCCTGACTCGTCAGGAACTGCGCCACGCGCTCATTCCGGGCCGGGCCCGGACCTTCCTCTATGAGCTCGCCAACACCCGGCCGTTCCTCAGCGCGACGTCCCACAGCGTCTCCCCCGAGCGGATGTCGGACCGCGAGATGTGCCTCCGCTTCCTGGCGTTCAGCCTCAACTCGCCGGATTCCTACGCCTCGCAGGATTTCGACGGATTCCTCCGGTCCGCCATGCACACCATCAACACGCTGTCCACGGAGGAGCTTTACGGCCTGGAGGGACGTTTCCTCCTCGCCATGGACGCGGCCGAACGGATCTTCGGCATTCACGCCTTTCGGAAGCGGTTCCCCGGCTACAACCGCCGCTCTCCGGTCAACAAGGCACTGTTCGAAACCCAGTCGGCCTGTCTGGCCAACAGGACATTCGCTGAAATCAACGCGCTCGCAGACCGCCAGTCCGTCGTGGAGAAGAAGTTCATGGAGCTCATGGACGACTCCGCCTTCGTGGGCGCGGTGTCGGCCGGCACCGGCGATGTCGGCAAGGTCAGGCTCCGCTTCCGCGAGATGGACCGGATCTTCCAGGAGACGCTTGATGCTTGAGCACCTCGGCATGACGAACTTCAAGGCCTTCGCCCGCCAGGACATCGCGCTGGCCCCGTTCACGCTCCTCACCGGGCTGAACTCCTCCGGCAAGAGCACCGTCCTCCAGTCCCTCGCGCTCCTGCGCCAGTCCCAACAGGCCGGGCTCCTGCACCTCTACGAGGACGGCGGCGGCTTCCTCCTCAACGGTGAACTGGTCGAACTCGGCACCGGCCAGGACGTGCGCCACGACACCTACGTGCGCCACGAGTCGGCGGTCGCGGACGACCGCACCATCACGCTCGCCTTGACGTTCGACGGAACCCCGTACGAGTGGAGCGCCGCCTACGGACGTGAGGACGACCTGCTGAGGATGACCGACTGTCCGATGGGTCTGGACGCTCATGACGCGGACGAGTGCTCGCTCTTCCAGCCCGGCTTCCAGTACCTCAAAGCTGACCGGATCGTCCCGGCCGTCAGCTACCCGCGCTCCCACCAGGCAGTTGTGGGCCGTGGATTCCTCGGATCGCGGGGCGAACACACCGTCAACTTCCTACGGGCCCACCAGGACGACCCCGTCGCGGCCGGCCCGCTGCGACTCGACGACAACCACTCTGCATCGCTCCTCTCCCAGACCGATGCGTGGATGCAGCGGCTCTGCCCGGGCGTCAACCTCCAAGCCGTGGGCATCGACGGGACGGACGCCGTACGCCTCAGCTACGGCTTCGGCTCCGGCATCTCCGCCTCCAACCGCTACCGTCCGACCAACGTCGGCTTCGGGCTGACCTACGCCCTGCCGATCGTCGTCGCCTGCCTGTCGGCCCAGCCGGGTGCCCTGATCCTCCTGGAGAACCCGGAGGCGCACCTCCACCCGCAGGGTCAGACCTGGCTGGCGTACCTCGCGGTGGCTGCCGTCGCCGCCGGGGCGCAGGTGATCGTGGAGACCCACTCCGACCACGTCCTGAACGGCCTGCGCCTCGCGGTGAAGGACGGGCGCATCCCTGCCTCGTCCACGGCCGTCCACTTCTTCCGACGGCAGGATCAGACCGCCGAGGTGATCAGTCCCGTCATGGGCGAGGACGGCATGCTCTCCGAGTGGCCGACGGGATTCTTCGACGAGTGGGAGAACTCCTTGGAGAAGCTTCTCGACTGACGTCCCGCACCGCGTTCCGAACAGTCGATCCTCAACAGCAACCCAGGGGTGGGAGTGTCGCTGACACTGTTTCTCAACGAGCTGTCCTGCGAGTCCGAGTCCGGTCCCCGGGAGGTGGACACCGCGATGGCCGGCTTCGTCGACACGCTGCGCCACCTCAAGAGCTGGCAGAGCATCGCCCTGGTCACCAGAAGTCCCCTCCCGACGTCCGAACTGGCGCGCGGGTACCTCTACCAGCAGTGGGTGAACGCGAGCGGGCGGAACCGCGACCGGCACCGCTACCTCCTCGCGCTGCGCAGTCGCTCGCCCTTCCGGGACGCCGTGCAACTGACGCTCGACCCGGACGAGGTCGAGTACCGGCACGACAACCGCACGGTGGAGGGAATCGCGTTCGCGCACCTCACCGACGGGCTGGCCGTCAGCCTCGCGGTGTCGGCGAAGTGGGCGGCCTCCTGGCTCGACGTCGACATCCAGCACCTCACCGAGGACGGCATCGAGAGCAGCCGTGACCGGACACGACACTGCTCCAGCCCGGACGAGGCCGACGAACACAAGGCCTGGGCGCAGGACACCGGCACGGCCTCGCTCACCACCCCCGCGGAAATCCTCGACGCCTGGGACGAGTTCTTCCCGCACCTCCAGAAGATCCCCCGCTTCGAGCGCTGCCTCCGCCGCCTCGACGTGAAGTGGCACCGGCCGGTCCGCAAGCTGCTGATCGGCCTGGAGGCGACGGCCGCCGGCTGGGACCCTGCGACCTCGCCCGAGCCCCAGTGGCAGCACCCGCACATCACTCCGGAATCCCAGAGCCGACAGCACCTGTGCACCTTCACCGACCTCGACGGCGAGGAGCGCTGCTTCTCCTGGCACGGCCGGTTCACCCCGGGGGCAGGGCGGCTGCACTTCCGCCTCGTTCCGGAGGAGCGGGCGTTCCGGCTCGGATACGTCGGCGACAAGCTCGGCAGCGACGCGCAGTCCTGAGCGGCGGCCGTCCCGGGTGCGAGCCCGGGACGGCGCGCCATCTGCCCGGGGTCAGACCTGACGCGCGGCAGCGAAGCGGACGAACGCGGCCCAACCGGTCGGCTCGATACGCAGGACCGGTCCGGCCGGGTCCTTCGAGTCGCGGACATGAACAGCGGTTCCGGTCAGCGCCACCTCTACGCACTGACCGCCTTCCTCACTGCTGTAGCTGCTCTTGGCCCACTTCAGGGCCGGTTCATCAGCCTTCATAGCTCTCCCAACAACCTCTCAACGAACCCCAGGGACTCGTGAGGCGTGAGCGCCTGAGCGCGGAGGATGCCGTACTTGACCTCCAGCCCACGGACCATGTGCCGCTCCGTGTGTACATGGCTCACGTTCTGCACCTCAACGTAGGCGATCCTGCGCCCATCCTTCGTCTCGATCAAGGTGAACGGCCCAGCGAGCCCAGCGTTCTGGACGCGTTGCAACGGCATGACCTGAACCTCGACGTTCCGCTGCTGCCCGACCATCAGGATCTGCTCCAGTTGGCCACGCAGGGAGCCGTTTCCGCCGATGGGTCTGCGGAGCACCGACTCGTCGATCACGAAACTCATCATCGGAGCGGGTCGCTTGGCAAAGAGGCTCTGGCGAGCCATACGGGCTGCCACACGCTGTTCGATGACGTCATCATCCAGGGGCGGCCGCATCATCGAAAAGACCGCACGCGCGTAGTCATCGGTCTGGAGCAAGCCGTTGACCACGAGGGCGTCATAGCTGTGCAACTCCACCGCCTCCGCCTCTAACTTGGCGGCGTCGCGGAAGAACGCGGGGTACCGGGCCCGGGCGACCTCGTCCTTCATCGCGATCAGGACGCCACCCGCGTTCAGCTCCCGGTCCGCCTTCTCGATCAGCTCCGGCCGGGGAATCCGCCGACCGAGCTCCACCGAGGCGATCTGGTCCTCGCCGTACCCCAGCCGCGCTCCCAACTGGGCGCGGGTCAGCCCCTCGCGCTCACGCAGGAGCTTCAGCTGCCGCCCGAAGGAGCGCAGGAATCCCGCCCCGTCGTCCTGTTCCGCCACGTCGGCCACCTCCGACCCACCACCCTCAACGGCATCGCCGCACCCACGAACACCACCAGGCATTCGCACACGATCAGCTACCAGAACGATACGGACCGCAACGAGTCCGGGTGTCCGAAAGCCGGCGAATTCACACCCGCTACGCCGCAGCTGCGACCACCGCGCCGCGCAGCAGCCCGCGTGCGCGTTCAGCGCCCCGCTGGTTGCGTTCGACAGCAGCGGGGTCCGGCTGGACCTCCGGCGGCGCAACTCCCGCACAGCGTCGGCAGACAGTGCCACCTCCTGCCACCGGATCCGCGCAACGCGCACACTCCCCCACGCCACCCACAGGCGCGCCGGGCACGACCGCCGCATCCGGCATCCGCCGCTCCAGGCGCGCCCGCACGAAGCCCGCCGGTGCCAGCACATGCGAGGGCAGGCCTCCCAGCAGCGCTTCGCGCAGCCGCCCCACATCCGGATCCCGGGCGAGCCAGTCCGCCGCCAGCGGTGCGAGCTCCAAGACTTCTGCCATTCCCAGCCGCAGCCGCCGGTCCTGCGCGGTCAGCCGCCCGAGCAGCCCCGCCGCGGCAGCCCTGGCGTCCCCGCCCCCGTCGCCGCCCTCGGCTGTCTCGGTCCCGGCCGCGCGGGAGGAGGTGTTCCCCGCGTTCTTCTCCCCCTTGGGGGAAGTGCCGGCCTCCCGGCTCTCCGCCTCACCGAGTGCCGGGTTTCGGACCGCAGTGCGCCACGCGGCCTCGATCTCGTCCGCCTCCGTCAGCGGCACGCTGCTCACGAGGACGCGGGTCGTCCACGTCCCCTTCGTCGGATGCTGGGAGCGCCGGACGTGCAGGAAGCCCTCCTCGATCAGCTGGGCCCGCGCACCGGCAACGGCCGTGCGCCCCTCGGGCATCCGTTTGCCGATGGTGAGGATCGTGTCCCGGCTGCCGGGCGGCAGCGACAGCGCCCACAGCAGCAGCGACTTCGCCGTGGCCCGCAGACGCGGGTGGCGGACGATCTCGTGTGACGCCCGTACGTAACGCTCGGGCGCGATAAAGTGCACGTGCATGAGGAGTCCCAACTCCCTGTGCCTGACCCCGGGGTGTTTGCCGCACCGCCGGGGTCACCTATTGATCTGTAGCCGGACGGTAGCACGGCGTGACCACCCCCCGCCTCCGAATCCGCGATCCATGTCCCCTGACCGACGCGGTCGTTGTCCTCAGTGCGGAGCGGCCATCGATGCTCCCGCGTGCTCTGCTCGCTCCCGCTTGGACTTGAGGAAGCCCATGGCCATGTCCCCTCCTCTCACCGAAACGCAGGTGCCGTCGGCCGCGCCGGAGAATCGGTTCGCCACCAAGGATTTCCTGCAGTTCGGAGCGAGTCTGCTCGCCCTGCTGAGCCTGCTTCTCTTCGCCATAGCTTATTGGGCGATCACCGAGTATTTCGGCGTGTTCGGCCTGACGCCGGAGCAGGTCGGAATCGACAAGCAGACACTGCTCACACGGGTCGGCGTCATCGCCGCGTTTCTCGCCGCGTTCGGCGTGCCGGTCCTGACGGCATGCGCGGTCTTCATCAAACGCGCGACCCCGTGCGCTTGGCGTGGCGCGCTGCGAGAGTCTCCCGTGCTGACGAGTCTCGCCCTCGGTTCCGTGCTCGGAGCGGCGGTCGTGGCTCCTGGCTGGCATCCCCTCCGGTCGTCCGACGTACTCGCTCTTGTTGGCTTCTTCAGCGCCGCCGTCTACGCTCCGTTCATCCACTACCTGCACAAGAGGGGATGCTCAACTGCCGCCCTCTGCCTGGTCACCCTTGCCACCCTCGGTCTGACCTTGACGCCATGGATCGGCGACAAAGCCCGCGACAGCGCCGAAGGCCTTCGTGACCACGGCAGCGTCTCAGGGCTCGCCACGTTCATCGGCGTTCGACCCGCATTCGCCGACGTGTCGTGGACCGACCTGGACAACCAGCCACAGCACCGAATGGTCATCCTGCTCGGCGAGGGGAACGGCATGACTGTCTTCCTGCCCTGCGGACAGGAAGCCGTCCAGCGCGTGCCGTCCACGCAGGTGCGGTTGTCATACACCGGCGTGTTCTCGCGGTCCCGCACACTGTGCAGCCCTTGAGCGCAATCTGCCGCGCGTACACGGCCGCCCCACCGCCGTACAGGGCTTGGCCGTACGCGCGTCGCCGCTGGTCACAGCCCCTCCGCGCCGGGCACGCTCCTGCCCATGACCTCCCTGCACAGCCCGGGTTCCGACGAAGCGGCCGCTCCCCTCCGGGAGTTCGCGATGCGGTTCAGCTCCACCCCGCGCGGCGCCCGGCTCGCCCGCCGACTCGTCTCCCACCGCCTCGACGACTGGGGGTACTGCTACGACTCCGCGCTCAACGACGCCCTGGCCCTCATCACCGCCGAGCTCGCCGCCAACGCCGTCCGCCACGGCCGCGTCCCCGGCCGGGACTTCGCCGTCCGGCTCGCCGAACACCCCGACGTCCTGCGCGTCGAGGTATCCGACACCCGCACCGAACGGACACCCCCGGCCGCCATACCCACCCCGGCGGACAACGTCGAGTCCGGCCGTGGCCTGCTCCTCGTCGCCGCCCTCGCCGACGACTGGGGCACCTCTCCTCGTCAGGCCGCCCCAGGTAAGACCGTCTGGGCGGAGTGTCTACGCAGGCGACTTGCAGCCGATCCAGGCGTGCCTAATCTCGGGGTTCGTCAGCCGTCGTGATCAACGCTGGGTAGGCTGGCGTCGTCCCCCTGTGACTGACATACAACCACTCGGATCGGCATCCCTTGCAGCATCGATTCACTCGCTTGAACGTAACCAACTTCCGGACGCTCACCGAAACCGAGCTCCCGTTGGGGCCGCTGAACGTCCTGGTCGGGCCGAACGCAGCCGGCAAGTCGAACGTGCTCAAGGCATTCGAGTTCCTCTCCGACGTCGCACGCCAGGGCATCGGTCCGACGCTTGAGACCTACGACGGGTATCCGGAGGTCGCTCACCGAGGGGGCCGCCGCACCAAGTCCGAACTGAGCATCGGGCTCGAAGGCGTGTGGACCGAGCACGCCACCGACGCGCGCCGGGATACGTACAGGCTGACCTTGCTCGAACGTCTGGCACGCGGGGCCTCCGACGACCAGCACGTCCTGTCCAGGCGGGAGCAGTTCGTCCAACACCTCGGCCCTGGCGAGGTGTCCACGATCGAGTTGCGCCGAGACAAGCTCCTCGTCGACAGTCCACTCCACGAGGAAGTGCCGACGGGGCCGACCTATGTGCGGGACCGTCGCGTGAGCGGCCTCCAGGAGTCGGCAGGCCTACCGACGGTCGGCCCGTCCTTCGACGCCGTGCGCGCGCTCGGCCAGCACGTCTCCTCGGTCCGCATCTTCGATGCCGATGTGCGCAGGGCACGTGAGCCCTCGCCCATCGGTTTCAGCGGCAGGAAGCTCGCCAACGATGCCAGGAACATCGGGGATTTCCTTTTGGAGCTGCAGAAGGACTCCGATGCCTGGGAGTCGCTGCTCGACGACATCAGGTACGTGGTGCGGGACATCGAGGACATCGAGATCGTGCCCACCCCCGGCAAGGCGGACCGTGTCACGATCATGCTGAAGGAGCGCGGGCTGCGCGGCCGCACACAGCTCGCCGACGCATCGTTCGGCACCGTCCGGTTGCTGTGTCTCCTGGCGCTGTTCCACGATCCCCACCCGCCGATCCTCACCTGCATCGAGGAGATCGACCACGGCCTCCATCCGCACGCGCTCAGTCTCCTGTCCGAACGGCTTCGGGAGGCGAGCGAACGTTCCCAGTTCCTCGTCATCAGCCACTCACCGGTCTTCGCGGACTACCTGAAGCCGGAGGAACTCGTAATCTGCGAACGCGACGAGACAGGCGCCTCCCGGATCCCGGCCACCAGCACCGCGAAGATCAAGGAAATCATCGAGGACTCCGAGGGGCTTTCTCCCGGCAAGCTCTGGTTCTCCGGGGCTCTCGGCGGTGACCTGTGAGCGGCCGGGGCAAGGGCAGCAGGCCGAAGACCCCGAAGTCCATCATCGCCGTTGCCGGCGAAGGGCGGTTCGACCGGGAGGTCCTGGAGCACCTCATACCGGAGCTCTTGCCGAAGCCCGGGCCGAAGGTCGTCCAGATCAAGCAGGACAACATGCGCCTGGACAGGGCCAGGTCCCGACTCGCACCGACCCTGGACGAACTCCGTCGGATCGCCCAGGGGCTGGCGACGAAGCACGACGCCCAGCTGTTCGGCATCGTGATCCACGTGGACATGGACGGTGTCACGAACAGCGCGTACGAGAAGACCCGGGACGGGCTTTGCGGTGAACTCCAGCGTGCCTTCACGAAGTGCAACTCCGCACTCGCCCTGGCGGCCTCCGAGATGGAGGCATGGCTGATGCTGTTCCCCGACGCGTTCCCCAAGACCAAGTCCAGTTGGAAACTCAACCCGAAGGACGCCAGGCGCGACCTCGGCATGATCGCCGATGCCAAGAAGCACTTGGAGACGCAGCTCCGCACGCCTCAGTACGAGGAGAAGCACGCCCCGTCCATCATGGAGCAGGCCGCGAAGCACAAGCTCGTCACGCCTCACCCGGCGGCCCGCAACAGCTCCTACACCGCGTTCGTCAAGGAACTCGACGCCTGGTCGTGATCGAGAACCCGCCCCGATAGGTCGGTGCCGCACTATACGGTGTGATCGAGTGATCCACGCTCCGTGAAAGCGCACGTCGAAGGAGTCCGCCGTGAGGCCCACCCTGGCCGCCGCGCAGCTGCGCGGCAGTCTGACGCAGTACCTCACGACGACGTACGCCCTCGCGGACGAGGACACCCGCGGCGCGCTCGAACGCTTCCTCGGCCACCCGGAAACCGGGATCTTCCGCGGGCCCTACCTGCGGATCAGGACGCCGTTCCACGTCGCGGACGAGGGCTGGCAGCAGCACCTGGAGTGGCAGCCCGGCTTCCCGCCGTACCGGCACCAGGCCAAGGCCTGGGAGCGGCTGAGCACCCTGCACGGCCCGGCCCTGCCGACGTTGGTGACGACGGGAACGGGCTCAGGCAAGACCGAGTCGTTCCTCGTCCCTGTCCTCGACCACTGCCGCCGGGAGAAGGCGCGCGGCCGGCGCGGGGTCAAGGCCGTGCTGCTGTACCCGATGAACGCCCTGGCGACCGACCAGGCCGGGCGCATCGGTGACTACCTGGCGCAGCCGGAGCTGGCTGAGGTCACGGCCGGGCTCTACATCGGCGACCGCCCTGACACCGACTTCCGGCGGGTGATGACGCGCCGTGAGGAGATGCGGGTCTCGCCGCCGGACGTGCTGATCACGAACTACAAGATGCTCGACCTGCTCCTCCAGCGCGGCGAGGACCGCCCCCTGTGGGAGGGCGCCGAGATCACCCACGTGGTCCTGGACGAGTTCCACACCTACGACGGGGCGCAGGGCACCGATGTCGCCATGCTGCTGCGCCGGCTGGCCGCCGTGGTCGGGGCCACCCGCCAGGGCAGCCCGCTCGGCTCGATCTGCCCGGTGGCCACCTCGGCCACCCTCGGCGAAGGCCGCCCCGGCGCTCAGGCCGGCGGCATCCTCGACGTCGCCGCCCAGGTGTTCGGGATGCCGTTCACGCCGGACACGCTGATCGGCGAGGAACGGATGTCAGCGGAGGAGTTCACCGGAGCGGTGGACTACGAGCTTCCCGAGCCTCCGACCCCGCAGGAGGTCATCACGGCTTCGGGGGGTCCTGGGGTGGAGTCGAATCCCAAGCTCCTCGACCTGAACGGCCTCGCGGCCCGCATGCTGGGGCGCTCCGGGCTCAACGCCTTCCAGATCGGCCGGATGCTCCGTCGCCACGACTTCACTCACGGGGTCCTGACCCTGCTCAACGGCGAACCGCTCGACGAGTGGGGCCTGCGGGACCGCCTGGCGCGCTTCGGGTACGCCTGGGGCCGTACCGCGCGGGAGAACCCCCGGCTCGTGCTGCAGGCGCTCTCCCGCTTCGTCGCCCTGCTGTCCGCCGCACGTGACCCGGACTCCGACGAGCGACGACCGCGCCCGCTGTTGCACGTGGAGGCCCACCTGTGGGTCCGGCCGGTGACCCGGGTGCTGCGCGGCCTCGGCGGCGCACCGGAGTTCCGCTGGTACGAGGACGACCGGGCGGCCGCCCGCCGAAGTGCGGCCGCTGCCCTGCCGGTGGACAGTGAGGACGGCGAATCCTCGTCCGGCGGCTGGCCGTCGAGCGGGTCGCAGCGGCCCGCGGCGCTCCCCGGCTCGGACACCGCCGTTCGCCCGGCCCAGGTGCACCTTCCGGCCGTCTACTGCCGCAACTGCGGTCGCTCCGGTTGGGCCGCGCTGTCTCCGGAGGCCGATCCGCAGCGGCTCGTGATGGCTCACGACAAGATCTGGCGGGCGGGCCTCGGGCGGGACAAGCGACGCATCCGCTACTTCATCTCCGCCACCCGGGCTGAGAAGCAGGAGGCGCTCGCCGCCCTCACCGGCTCCCGGCCGGCGAGCTCTGGTGTCGATCCGCTCTCCGTGGTCGTGCTCGACGGGGCGCAGGGCACCTACCGCATGCCGGTCGCCGCCGACGACGGTGACCTGCTGGACGCCTGGTTCGCGCTGGCGATCCTGGACAAGAAGACTGCCGACAGGGCGGCCACCGACGACCGCTGCCCGGCGTGCAACACCGACAACGGCATTCGTTTCCTCGGTACGTCCCTGGCAGCGCTCGCTTCGGCGACCGTCACCCAGCTGTTCACCGGCGGCGACATCGCCCTCGTCCCCGAAGAGCGCAAGACGCTGGTCTTCAACGACTCCACCCAGGACGCCGCCCACCGGGCCGGGTACATCGCCAACGCCTCCTACAAGTTCTCCCTCCGGTCGCTGCTGGCGCACAACCTGGAGGACTCCGGTGCACCGCTGCCGCTCAACGACCTGATCGGGAACGTCCTGGACTCAGTGGACGACCCGGGCACGCTCGCCGCCGTCGTTCCGCCGGACCTGCACGACGAGGCCGGCGTGGACCGGCTGCTGTCAGGCCGCGGCACTGGTGACGCACGCACCTGGCGGCTGATCGGCGAGCGTCTGGCGTTCGCCACCGTCATGGAGTTCGGCCTGCGCTCAAGGCTGGGACGCACCCTGGAGCTCACCAGGACGGCCGCCGCCGAGGTCGTCCTGGAGGATCCGGAACGCGTCGCCGCTCTCGCGCGCGATCTGCACCTCGCCCTGCCGGGCCAGCTGGTCGCCACGGAGTCGATGCCGACATCCGAGCGCTACGTCGCCTATGTGCGCGGCCTGTTGGAACGCCTGCGGCAGCGTGGTGGGGTGCGGCACCGCTGGCTGGAGCCGTGGATGAAGGACGCGGGCGTCGCCCGCTTCAAGATCTGGGGCGGCCGACCCGACGGCATGCCGGCCTTTCCCGACGGGATGGCACCGCCCCGGTTCCTGCTCGACGGGCAGAAGGACAAGTCCCACTTCGACACGGTGTCGGGCCGAGGCGGCTGGTACCAGGACTGGACCAGGCGGTGCCTCGGACTGGACTCCGCCGGTGCCACCGAATACCTGCGACGCCTGCTGCCCGCGCTCGCCGACGAACACGTCCTGGCCGTCCGCACCGCGCAGGACCGCACCACTCGTGTCTACGGGCTCCAGCCGGGCCACATCGACGTGCGGCTGCTCGACGACTCGATCGTCAACAACGCTTTCGTCAGCTGCGAGGACTGCGGCTGGCAGCAGGTCGTGCCGCCCGAGCGGCGCACGCACTGGTACGGGCACCCGTGCCCGCGCTACCGCTGCAAGGGGTTCCTGACGCCACCGCAGTCCGGCGATTCCCGCACCGGTGGCACCGCGGCCGGCTTCGGCAAGGTCCGCGAGCGCGACTTCGCCGACGACTACTACCGGCGGCTCTACCTGACCGGCGGCACCTTCCGCGTCGTGACCGCCGAACACACCGGCATGCTCACCCGACCGGAACGCGAGCGGATCGAGCGGACGTTCCGCTCCGGCACCCACTACACCGACCCCAACGTGCTGTCCTGCACACCGACACTCGAACTCGGCATCGACATCGGCGACCTGTCCGCCGTCCTGCTCGGCTCCCTGCCCGCCGGACCGGCGAACTACGTCCAGCGCGCCGGCCGCGCCGGCCGGAAGACCGGCAACGCGCTCGTCGTCGCGTTCGGCGGCCGCAGGGCCCGCGACCTGTACTACCTCGACGATCCGCGCGAGATGATCGCCGGTGACATCGTGCCGCCCGGCTGCTACCTCTCGGCCGTCGAGATCCTCCGCCGCCAGTACACGGCACGACTGCTCGACCTGGCCGCCGCCGGGAAGCTGACCACGGCCGACGGTGAGCAACTGCCGCCCGTGCCCAGGCTGGTGTCGGCCCTGTTCGGCACCGGCGGCTGGTGCCAGGACCTTGAGAACGCGGCGCTCACCCACGGCAGGACCCTGGTGGAGGAGTTCCTGGCGCTCTTCCCGAGCGGGACCGGCCCGGACGACGACGCCGGTGTGTCCGGCCATGCCGCCGACGAGCTGCGCTCCTACGCCACCGGCGGCATCGCCCGCAGCCTTCAGGAAGCCGAGGAGGCCTGGGTCTTGCGCCGCGAGGAGCTGAAGCGCCGCCTCGTGGCCATCAACAAGGCCGTCGACGCCCTGGTACCGACCGACCCCGAGCAGGACCGCGAACGGCGGGAGCTGCGCGCGGAGTTGCGGAGCACCGCCAATCTGCTGGGTACCCTGAACCGGGCCGGCGCCCACGGGACGCTGGTCGAGCTCGGGCTGCTGCCGAACTACAGCCTCGCCGACACGACCACCAAGCTCGAAGCCACGCTCTACTGGCGGGAGGACCCGTCCGAGGCCCCCCCGCCGACCACCGGCCCCGGCCCCGGGGACCCGGCGGGCGGCACGTCCCGGGTCTACCGGAGCGAAGTCCGCAGCTACGACCGCTCCCGTCGGCTCGCCCTCACCGAACTCGCGCCCGGCAGCAGCTTCTACGTCAACGGCTACCGGCACGTGGTGCGTGCCCTGGACATCGGCAGCCCCGAGCGACGGGCCTGGTCCGTCTGGCGGCTCTGCCCGTCCTGCGGCTTCGTCCGCACCGAGAACGCACTCACCGACACCGGCCCGTGCCCGCGCTGCGGCAGTCGTGCGATCGCGGACGCCGGGTGCGTGCAGTACGTGCTGCAGCCACGACAGGTGGTGGCCCGCGACAAGCGGGACGACGCCCGGGTCCGCGACGACAAGGACGAGCGGGAGCGTCGACGCTACTCGGTCCTCACCGCCGTCGACATCGACCCGGCCCAGCTCGCCCCCGGCTCGTGGCGCCACGACAAGGCGACCTTCGGCGTGGACTTCGCCCGCCGCGCCGTCGTGCGGACGCTGAACCTGGGCATCGACCGCCAGGACGGCAGCAGCACCGTGCCCGTCGCCGGTGAGGACGTCCGTCTCAACCCCTTCTTCGTCTGCACGAGTTGCGGAGGCGCGACGGCCGACGGCCGCCCCGTCGTCGACGCCCCGGCCGACGCCCTCACCCAGTCGCTCAACGCTCCGTCCAGAGCCGGTGCCCACCACCTCCTCTGGTGCCCCCGCCGCCGGGAGCCACAGGCCGCCTCCGGCAGGACCGAACCGCAGGACGTACCGCTGCTGCTCGCCCACGAGTTGACCACCGAGGCCGTGCGGATCCTGCTGCCCGCCTCCGTGGCCCGCGCGAAGGAGCGCCTGGCGTCCTTCACCGCGGCGCTGTTCGTCGGCATAGCCGCACGCTACGGCGGCGATCCGGACCACATCGACATCACGCCCGCCTCCATGCCCGACGGCAGTGACTCCGACTGGCCCCAGCGCTTCCTGGTCGTCTACGACCGCCTTCCGGGCGGTACCGGCTACCTGCACCGGCTGGCCTCGGCGGAGGGCTTCAAGGAGGTCCTGCTCAGGGCACGCGACGTCATCGAGAGCTGTCCCTGCCGGGAGAAGGGCCAGGACGGCTGTCACCGCTGCCTGCTGCGCCGCGTGCCGGCGACGGACTACGACAAGGTCAGCCGGAGCGAGGTCCGTCAGATGCTCGACGACCTGCTCGGTGCGGACGGGGAACGCTGGCGGACGTCGCCGGTGGCGACCACGCGCCACATCTCACTGGAGCAGCAGGCCGAGAGCGATCTCGAAATCATGTTCGTCGACACCCTCAGGGACTGGGCGCGGTTGCCCGAGTCACGGGCGAGCGCGGACGCCTACACGACCTCTGCCGGGACGTACTCCCTCGAACTCCGCCTGACCGGCGACGACGGCTCCACCGTGAGCTGGCGGGTCTCCCAGCAGAGGGCTCTGGACGGCACCCGCCCGGACGTCCTCTTCGAACGGCTCGACGCCCCCGGTCCGCGCCTGGCGGTCTACCTCGACGGCTACGAGTACCACGCCGGCCCGCGGCACAACCGGCTGGCGGACGACGCCGTGAAGCGCGCCCGGCTCCGGGCGGACGGCCTGCGCGTGTTCCAGCTCACCTACTTCGACGTCAAGGACTGGCGTCGCCGCGTCACCGACAACGGCCACACCGGCGCCGGCCCGAACGCTCCCGTCCGGCGGCCCTACGGGTCGGGCGGTGACGGGGAGGAGAGAGCACGGAAGTACTACGCCAACATCCGCGGCAGCCTGCCGGGCGAGCTCTCCGAGACCGTCTGGGTCAACCCGGCGCACCTGCTGCTCGCCTACCTGCGAACGCCGGACGCCGCCCGGTGGCAGTGGCGCGCGGAGGCCGCCGCAGCAGGGCTGACCGGAGTCACGGGGGCACGCGTCGCGGCTCTGGCGGCCGACGCGGTCGGACCGCAGATCCGCGCGGCCCTCGACGGCGGAGCACCTGCCGGTCCCCGAGGACCGGTGCAGGTCGTCACGGTTGCGGACGGCTCGGGCCTTCGCCTGCTCCTGGCGGCCGACGGTCGCCGCAAACCGCCGGTCTGGAGCGCCCTCGCGGTCCTCGACGACAGCGCACGTGCGCACGATGACGAGGTGTCACACAAGCTGCGCTGGCGTTCCTGGCTGTTCTGGACCAACCTGCTCCAGTTCCTGGAGCACGGCGGCGGCGACAGCGTGCAGCTCACGACCAGCCTGCTCGGCGGCTTCTCCGTCGAAGCCCTTGCCGCGAACGGCGGCCAGGGATGGCTGACGACGGCCCGGCAGACCGCCGCGAAGCAACCGCCGGATCCGGAGGTCGTCCCTGAGGGGCCGGTTCCTGCGCCCGCGGCTCCCGTCCAGGTCCCCGAGCCCGACGCCGCATGGTCGCGGGTGATCGCGTTCCTCGACCCGGACGAGGCCGGAATCGCCGAACTCGCACATCGCCTCGCCGTGGCCGGCGCCCCCGCCCCGAAGGACGGCTACGAGCTCGACAGCAACGGCTGGCAGGCCGAACTCGCCTGGCCCGAGCGGCGGATCGCCGTCGTGCTCGCTCCGCGCTCGACCGACGGAGAGCCGGACTACGAAGCCCAGGACCGCGACAAGGCCTTCCGTGCTGCCGGATGGGACGTCCGCTCCGCCACGAGCTGGGATGCCCGGGAACTCGCCGAGCGGCTCGTCCCCCAGAGCGGCACTCCCACCGGGCCACAACACCGACGAGACGGAACGACCACCGACGGAGAGTCAGAACGATGAAGACCCCGCGAATCACCCTGCGCCTGCTGGACAAGGCGGACAAGGAGATCCTCAAACTCCCCCGCTCGGTCAAGGGCGCCCTGTACGACTTCCAGCACAAGTTCAAGGCGAACCCGCACGCGACCGGCCTCAAGCTCCAGCAGCTCAAAGGCGACAGCAGGCTCTGGTCCGCCCGGGTCAACGACGACCACCGTGCGCTGCTGCTGCGCCTGGCCGACGACGACTGGCTGATCGTCGCGGTCAAGCACCGCAAGGACGTCTACGAGAACCTCGACCGGCTGGCCTACGGGATCAACCACATCACCGGTGGCATCGAGTACGTCGACCTCCAGGTGGTGGAGGAGAGCATCCTTCGCGGCCTCGCCCCGGACCGGCCCACGGCGGCTCCCCCCGCGGTCGAACCGGCCACGCCCCGGGCGCTCTTCGCGCAGTGGTCCGACGAACAGCTGAGCGACCTCGGTGTCGCCGCACCACTCCTGCCCGTCATCCGGACGCTCACCACCGAGGACCAGCTCCTCGGTCTCGTCGAGTACGCCCCGCAGCTCACCGGTGAAGTGCTCCTGGCCATCGTGGACGGCAAGGACTTCGAAAGCATCCTCGACCAGGTCACGACGCCGGTCGCGGCCCCCGAACCGGTCGACCCGGAGGACTTCCAGGCCGCCGCCGAACGGCCGGCCACCATGGTCACCACCTCCGACGCGGCTCTGGAGGAGGTCCTCAAGGGCGGCGACTTCGGACGGTGGAAGGTCTTCCTCCATCCCAGCCAATCCAAGCTGGTGGAACGCACCTACTCCGGGCCCGCCCGGGTGAGCGGCGGCCCGGGAACGGGAAAGACGATCGTCGCTCTCCACCGCGTCAAGCACCTGGTCGACCGGCTCCCTCCGGGACACACCAAGCCCGTCCTCCTCACCACCTACAACAAGAACCTCGCCGCGGACCTGCGTTCGCGCCTGCTTGAACTCGGCGGGGAAGGTCTGCTGGCCCGGGTGGACATCAGCCACGTCGACCAGCTCGCGCTCCGGATCGTCCGGGAGGCCGAGCCCGGCAATTCCAAGCAGACGATCGATGACAACCAGGCCATACAGGAGTGGCAGGCGCTGCTGGACGAACTCGGCGAGACCTCCTGGGACGCCGAGTTCCTCCACGACGAGTGGACGCAGGTGATCCTCGGGCAGGCGATCGGATCGCGCGCGGACTACTTCAGGGCCCGGCGGGCCGGCCGCGGCGGGAACATCGGTCGTGCCGAGCGCGCCGAGATCTGGCAGCTCGCCGAGCGCTTCACCCAGCGGCTGGACCGCTCTCGACGGCAGACCTGGGACCAGGTGACCGAACGAGCGGCGCGCCTGGAGATGGAGCGCGAACAGCGGATCGCAGCGATCGAGGCCCATCGCGACGAGGCAGGCGGTCTGGACAACATCCACCTCCAGGACGGTTCCGCGGGCTGGCTGCGGTATCGGTACCGGCACATCGTGGTCGACGAGGCGCAAGACCTGCGGCCGGCTCACTGGAAGATGCTTCGGGCTATGGTCCCGAGCGGCCAGGACGACATCTTCCTGGTCGGTGACACCCACCAGCGCATCTACCGGAATCAAGTGACTCTCGGAAGCCTGGGTGTCCACATCCGAGGTCGCTCGTCGAAGCTCACACTCAGCTACCGCACCACCCGCCAGATTCTGCGCTCGGCCTTGGACGTCCTCACGGGTGAGTCCTACGACGACCTCGACGGTGGCGAGGAGACTCTGGCCGGATTCCGTTCCGTCCTCAGCGGCGCCGTTCCCCGGCTGCACCCCTGCGAGGGCTGGGGCGCCGAGCGCATCGCCATCGCCGAACACATCGCGGCTTGGGGCGCCCGCCCTGACGAACGGATCCCGCTCGAACAGATCGCAGTCTGCGTCCCCACCAACCAGATGGCGGGAGAGGTCGCCTACACCCTGGCGCAGCACGGAATCCCCGCGGTGGAGATCGGCCCCGACGGCCCCAGGAACGACAGCGGGGTGCACATCGGCACGATGTTCAGGTTCAAGGGACTGGAGTACCAGCGGATGATCATTGCCGGGGTCCGCGACGGACTGGTGCCGCGCGACAACGTCAACCGCCTGAAGGGCACCGACCCCGCCCGGTATCGTCGCGAGATGCAGCGAGCCCGCTCACTGCTCTTCGTTGCCGTGACCCGTGCCAGGGACAGCGTCGACATCTTCTGGCACGGCGAGCCGAGCCCCTTTCTGAAGCCCGTGCTCGTGTTCTGAACCGCCTCACGGCACCGGTCGGGGGGGCGCGGCCACCCGGGGCGCCCCCCCCACAAACACCCCTGGGGGGGGGGGGGGCACGGGTCGGGAAACAAACACAGCCACCCCCCCCCCCCGGGGGGCGGGGGCCCCCGGGGGCGCGCCCCCCCCCGGGCGCCCGCCCCCGGGGGCCCCCCCCCCCACGACCCGCCATTAGC
>NZ_JBHXEG010000023.1:0-28960 GCF_042724935.1 Kitasatospora sp. NPDC127060 | reverse complement strand
TCGGGCCCGGCGAGCCGAGCCCCTTTCTCACCCCGGTGCTCTTTTTCTTACCCGCCCCCCGCCACCGGTCGGCGCCCCCCCACTTCGGCGGCCGCCGACCACTCTCCAGCCTGGGTGGCCGGTGGCCACAGGGTACGCAAACCACAGGCTGCACCGCCCGCCGCGTGGAGGCAGCAGCGCCGGCATTCGTCAATCGCATCCCCCGGTCAGCGCTCGCGGCCGCGGGCCTTCAGCGGGGTGGTCGGCAGCTCCGGGGCGGCCAGCCGGGCGCCGGAGTAGCCGTGCACCTCACCGAATCGGTGAGTACTCATCCAGTCCGAACGGGCTTGCGCGATCTCGTCGTTCGAGCGGCCGATGAAGTTCCACCACATGACGATCCGCTCGTCGAAGGGCTCGCCGCCGAGGAGCAGCACCGAGGCGTCGGAGCGGGCGAGGAGCGGGAGTTCGCGGCGGCCGCAGCCGAGGTAGAGCATGGAGCCGGGTTCGACCGGGACGCCGTCGACGTCGACGCGGCCGGACATGGCGAGGACGGCGTACTCGAAGTCGGGGAGGAGGGGGAGCCGGAGGTCCGCGCCGTCGGTGAGGGCGAGGTCGGCGCCGACCAGCGGGGTGTGGGTGGTGCCGGGCGAGGTGGCGGTGTCCAGGGTGCCGAGGATGACGGTGGCGCGCAGGCCCGGGGCGGTGACCTCGGGCAGTTCGGGGTGGTGCTCGAAGGAGGGGGCGGTGTGCCGGCGGGCGTCCGGCAGGGCGACCCAGAGCTGGGCGCCGTGCAGGAAGCGGGCGTGCGGGCGCGGGGACTCCTCGGAGTGGGAGATCGCCCGGCCGGAGGTCATCAGGCCCAGCTCGTACGGCCGGACGGTCTGCAGGCTGCCGAGGCTGTCACGGTGCAGCACCTCGCCCTGGTGGAGCCAGCTGACCGTCTGCAGGCCCATGTGGGGGTGTGGCGGCACCTGCATGCCGGGCTCGCCGGCGATGTCATCGGGGCCGTAGTGGTCCACGAAGCACCAGGCGCCGACCATCCTGCGGCCCAGGTTGGGGAGCAGTCGGCGGACCACTGTGCTCTCACCGAGCGGGACTTGACGACCCGTCAGCAGATCCTTCACTGGTCCGCCACTGGCCTCGCGGCCGCAGTCGGTCGGGGCGGGCCTGAGGTCGAGGTTGCTCATCGCGGTTCCACCACCGTACGAGGAGGGCCGGGCGGGAGAGGGGTCGCACCGTCACCGATCATCCGCCACGGTGCGACGTTCCTCCACCCGCGTCCGGCCATCCGGCGGCCCCGGGCCCGACGCCCGGCCGCCCGGCCGCCCGGCCGCCCGGCGGTCCTGCGGTCCTGCGGTCCTGCGGTCCTGCGGGACCGGTCCCGCACACCGATCTCAGTGCTCGCAGGCCCACCAGGCGTCGGCAGAGGCCTTGGCGGCCAGCTCGCGCAGGTTGCGGACGGCCGCGGCCGGGTCCTCGGCCCCGTAGACGGCCGAGCCGGCGACGAAGACGTCCGCACCGGCCTCGGCGCAGCGCTCGATGGTGGCCGCGGAGACGCCGCCGTCGACCTGCAGCCACAGCTCCAGGTCGTGCTTGGCGATCAGCTCCCGGGTGCGGCGGATCTTGGGCAGCATGATGTCCAGGAAGGCCTGGCCGCCGAAGCCGGGCTCGACCGTCATGATCAGCAGCATGTCCAGCTCGGGCAGCAGGTCCTCGTACGGCTCGATCGGGGTGCCCGGCTTGAGCGCCATCGAGGCGCGGGCGCCCTTGGCGCGGATCTCACGGGCCAGTCGGACGGGCGCGGCAGCGGCCTCGACGTGGAAGGTGACGGAGCCGGCGCCGGCCTCGACGAACTGCGGGGCCCAGCGGTCCGGGTCCTCGATCATCAGGTGGCAGTCGAGCGGGATGTCGGTGGCCCGGGCGAGCGACTCGACCACCGGGACGCCCAGGGTCAGGTTCGGCACGAAGTGGTTGTCCATGACGTCCACGTGCAGCCAGTCGGAGCCCCGGACGGCCTCGGCCTCGTCGGCGAGCCGGGCGAAGTCCGCGGACAGGATGCTGGGGCTGATCTGGGGCATGGCCGACTACCTTCGTGCGGGGGCTTGCGAGGGCTGGACGCCCGGAGGCGCTTCGTCCCATCATCTCGCGCCCGACCACCGGCGGACGCACCCCGGGTACATCGCGTGACGGTGATCACACCCGGCCCGAGGGTTACCGGGGCCGTCGCGGTGGCCATCAGCACCTGCGCGACCCGGCACCCGCCGGCCGCATCCCCGACCTCACGGACGGCACAGCAGCCGTCGAGCCCCCGTCCAGGAAGGCCCCCGATGTCCGATCCCGCCGTTCACCCCGCCCGCGCCCTGTGGTGGCTCTACGAGCCGGTGTACGCCGTCACCTTCCTGCAGCCCGAGAGCCGTGCGGCCTTCGAGGCGGCCGGGCTGGACGGCGGCTGGCGCGGCTACTTCGCCGGCCGCTCGGCCCCGTTGGGCGCGGTGGACGCCCCACCGGTGACCGCCGCGTTCTTCAGCTTCGCTCCGGCGATGGTCGAACGCGCCCTGCCCGAGGTGTGGACCTCGGCGAGACCCGAGCAGGCGCTCGCCGCCCGGACGACCGGCTCGGCGGCGGCGCTGACCCGGCTGCTGGCGCCGGTGGAGCCCGAGCGGATCGAATCGGCGGCGACGGCACTGGAGCGGGCGGTGGCCCGCCTGGACTGCGCCGGCCGGGTGCTGGCCGCCGCCAACGCCGCGCTCCCCCGGCCGGAGAACGCCCACGGGCGACTGTGGCAGGCCGCGACCGTGCTGCGCGAGCACCGCGGGGACGGCCATGTGGCCGCACTGGTCGCGGCCGGGCTGGACGGCTGCGAGGCCTCGGTGCTGCACTGCGCGGTGGACGCCCGCCGCGAGGTGCTCCAGCCGATGCGCGGCTGGACGGACGCCGAGTGGGAGGCCGCCGCGACCCGCCTGGCCGAGCGCGGCTGGCTGACCGCCGCCGGCACGGTCACCGAACTCGGCCGGATCCGCCGTCAGTCCCTGGAGGCGGCCACCGACCTGGCCGCCGGTCGGATCTGGGAGGGCCTGCCGGACGGTGAACTCGACCGCCTGGCGGCCCTGTTGCGGCCGATCGCGGTGCTCTGCCGGGCCCAGCTGCCGGTCAACCCGCTGGCGATGCCGCCGGTACAGCCGTAGTCCCGCGCGCGCCTTCGCACACCCCCGTGGCCACCCCCCACGGCCACCCCCGCGGCCACCCCCGCGGCGTCCGAGTGACCGGCATCACACCCCGCCGGGGGATTACCGGGGCCGACCCGGTGGTCATCAGCAGGTGAACGGATCACGCACCCGCCCGAGCGGCCCCGCACCCCGCCGCTCGGGCGGCCGCGCGGCCGTGCTGTGCCGACCAGTCGAGCTCCCCGCACCCGCCCGGAGCTCCGTCCGAGGAAGGTCCCCGATGGCCGATCTCGTCCATCCCGCCCGCGCGCTCTGGTGGCTCTTCGAGCCGGTGCACGCCGTCACCTACTTCCAGCCCGAGTGTCGCGACGCCTTCGAGGAGGCCGGGCTCCGCGGCTTCTGGCGCGGCTACTTCGCCGGCCGCTCGGCACCGCTCGGCGCGGTGGACGCCCCACCGGTGACCGCCGCGTTCTTCAACTTCGCCCCGGCGATGGTCGAACGCGCCCTGCCCGCGGTCTGGTCGCTGGCGAGCCCGGAGGAGGCGCTGGCAGCCCGCGGCAAGGGCGCGGGCGCCGCGCTGGCCCGGCTACTGGAACATGTGGACCGCGCGCAGGTCGAGCGGGCGGTGGAGACGCTGGAGCAGGCCGCGGCCCGACTGGACTGCGTCGGCCGGGTGCTGGCCGCCGCCAACGCCGCGCTCCCGGCGCCGACCGGGCTGTACGAGCGGCTCTGGCGGGCCGCCACCGTGATGCGCGAGCACCGCGGGGACGGCCATGTGGCCGCACTGGTCACCGCCGGGCTGGACGGCTGCGAGGCGCTGGTGATCCGCTGCGCGATGGACATGCGGCGCGAGCAGCTCCAGCCGGTGCGCGGCTGGACGGACGCCGAGTGGGAGGCCGCCGCCGATCGCCTGGTCGAGCGCGGCTGGCTGACCGCCGCCGGCGCGGTCACCGAACTCGGCCGGATCCGTCACCAGTCCCTGGAGGCGGCCACCGACCTGGCCGCCGCCCGGGTCTGGGAGGACTATCCGCGGGCCGAACTCGACACACTGGCCGCCGCGTTGAAGCCGATCTCGGCACTGTGCCGGAGCGGCCTGCCGTTCTATCCGGTGGGGCTGCCGGACAACGGCTGACCGCCACCCCGGGCCACCGGCCGGTGCCTGGCAGGTCCATGCACGGCAGGTCGATGCACGGCAGGTCGATGCACGGCCACCCCGGCCTACCGGCCCCGCTACCCCGGGCTGCCGGCCGACCCCTGGCCGGTCGATCCCAGACCGGTCGATCCCAGACCGGCCGACACCCGGCCCCCGACGGCGCCGGGCGGGCCGAGCACGATCCCCCGCCCGGCGTAGAACGGCCCGAAGGAGCGCCACGGCACCCGCGCGAAGGCCTGCGACTCCCCCGGGAACCCCGAGGGGTTGTGGATCAGCAGCGCCGTCTCGGTGGCGCCCACCGCCAGCACCAGGTGGCCGCCGCGCCGGACCGGCTCCGGGCCGTCCGGCTCCCGGATCGACGGGTGCACCGACAGCATCACCAGTCGCCCGCCGGCCACCTCGGCCCCCACCTGGGCGGGCGTCAACTCGGCGGCCCGGGCCGCCAGTCCCCAGCGCCGCCGGGCGTAGTCGGCGAACGGCGTGTGGACCAGCCCGCGCAGGCTCTCACCGTCCCGGACGTACGCACCGGCGGCCAGGCACTCGGCCGCCAGCACCATCGCCGCCGGGGTCACACCCCACCAGTGCTCCAACGCCATCCGCAGACAGGCCACCCCGCACAGCCGCCAGGACCACCACGCGTACTCCTCCGGGGTGGCCGCCCCCGACTGGCCCCAACGCGGGTCGCGCGCCGCGTCCAGCCGCCCGTCCACGATGTCCCGCACCAGCTCCGCGGACTCCCACTGCGCCCGGTACGGCACTTCGTGCACCACCCGCGCCGGTCGCGCGGCGCCGTCCTGATCGACCATCCCCCGACGCTCCCACACCGGGGCGGCCGGACGGACTCACGACACTCCTGGAGCCTCCGCCCGGGCGTCCGCCTCGGCCTCCACCTGGGTGTTGTCCTTGCCGCCGTCGGACTGGGCGCCCTTGCCGCCGTCCGACCGGGTGTCCGTGTCCGCCTCCGTCTGGGCGCCCTTCCCGCCGTCCGACCGGAAGGCCAGGCGCTGGGCGGCGTGCCGGCCGCGCGCCTCCAGCGGCAGCTGGCCGGTGGCGCCGGCCAGGCCGAAGGCCGGCATGTCGAAGTAGATCGACTCGTAGCCGCCCTCCGGCACGATGTACGTCTCGTGCCAGAGCCCGACGTGCCGGTGCGTCTTCCCCTCCCGCACCATCCGGTTGGCGATGCCCCACACCGTGTGGTGGAAGCCGTCCGGTGCGCTCGCGTAGCGGTACAGGTGCTCCTTCGACTCCCAGTACTGGACGACGTAGTACGTCCGCGGCGAGGCGGTGAGCAGTATCCGCCCGCGCAGGCCCCGTTCGGGGCTGCGGCGCAGCTCGTACAGCATCCGGAACATCGCGAACATCACCGGGCCCCAGTGGTGCACCGCCCAGAACCGGTTGATCCGCATGCCGATCAGCAGCACCACGGTGTCGCCGGTGGCACCGGCGGTGGTGTAGCCCGGCAGTGGCTTGGCGAACAACGGCATCTGCGCCTCCCCCGACTCGCCCTCATGTGATCGGTGATTACATCAGCGCGCACCGGACCGGTCAAGACTCGCTGCAACCACAATTCCGTTACCGCTCAAGCTGGTTGACGGTCCCGGCGATCCCCGCACGGAAGGTGTCCAGCACCCGGACGGCCAGCTCCTCCGCCCGCTCGGCCGGCAGGTAGCCGTCCACGATCATCTGCGCCAGCCCGTACACCAGCGCCTGCCCGGACAGCAGCACCAGCTCCGGGTCGCCGGGCCCCACCCGGCCCGCCGCCTGGTCCGCCGCGATCAGCCCGGCGAACGCCCGCTCCAGGCCGTCCACCCGCTCCCGCAGCTCCGGGTCCCTGGCGGCCGTGAACACCCGCGAGCGCACCAGCTCGAACCGCCGCGGATGGCGCAGCGCGTACCGCACGAACCCCAGCCCGAGCGCCCGCATCGCCGACCCCCCGACCGCCTCGGCGGCCGCCACCTCCGCCTCCTGCCAGCGCGCGAAGTCCGCCAGCACCCGGTCCGCCACCGCGGTCAACAACGCCCGCCGGTCCGCGAAGTGCCGGAACGGCGCCCCCGCCGACACCCCCGCCCGGCGCGCCACCTCCCGCACGCTGACCTTCTCCTGCCCCTGCTCGTCCACCACCTCGAACGCCGCCGCCACCAACGCCTCCGGCAGCGCCCCGTGGTGGTACGCACTCCGCTCCGTCATGCCTGCCTTGCTACCACAGCCGGGTGCGCCGCCGGGCCGGCCTGGACCCCCTGACCGGGGGCCGAGGCCGCCATGGCCTACCAGGCGTAGTCCTCCGGGGCGGGCTTGTGGCCGGGGAAGAGTTCGTCGAGGCGGTCCAGGGTCTTCTGGTCCAGCGTGAGATCGAAGGCCGCGAGGGCGGCGTCGAGGTGGGCCGGGGTGCGGGGGCCGATGATGGGGGCGGTGACGGCGGGGCGGGAGAGCAGCCAGGCGAGGGCGAGCTCGGCCGGGTCGGTGCCGAGTTCGGCGGCGAAGTCCTCGTAGGCCTGGAGCTGCTCTCGGTGCTTCTCCAGCTGCTCGTTCGCGTAGCCGAGGGCGCCGCGCACCCGGGTGCCCTCGCGTTCCTTGCGCAGGATGCCGCCGAGCAGGCCGCTGCGCAGCGGGGACCACGGGAGCAGGCCGAGGCCGTAGTGCTGGAGGGCCGGGATGACCTCCCGTTCGATCGCCCGGTCGAGCAGGTTGTAGAGGGACTGCTCGCTGACCAGGCCGAGGAAGTGCCGGGAACGGGCGGCCTCCTGGGCCTGGGCGAGGTGCCAGCCGGCGAAGTTGCTGGAGCCGACGTAGATGATCTTGCCCTGGGCGACCAGCACCTCCATCGCCTGCCAGATCTCCTCCCAGGGGGTGTCCCGGTCGATGTGGTGCATCTGGTACAGGTCGATGTGGTCGGTCTGCAGCCGCCGCAGGCTGGCCTCGACGGCCTTGCGGATGGCGAGCGCGGAGAGCCGGCCCTCGTTGGGCCAGTCGCTCATCTCGCCGTAGGCCTTGGTGGCGAGCACGGTGCGCTCGCGGCGGCCGCCGCCCTGGGCGAACCAGCGGCCGATGATCTCCTCGGTGCGGCCCTTGAGGTTGCCCTCGGGGTCGCGGCCGTAGGTGTTGGCGGTGTCGAAGAAGTTGATGCCGCGCTCGTGGGCGGTGTCCATCAGGTGGTGGGCATCGGCCTCCTCGGTGTGGGGGCCGAAGTTCATGGTGCCGAGGCAGAGGCGGGAGACGGTCAGGCCGGTGCGGCCGAGGTGGGTGTACTCCATGGCGCCCCACCTAAGGCCACACCGGCCACGGTGTCCAGCACATTTCGGCGGAGCGGGCGGGTCGCCGCCCGTCGACGGCCGAGTTCACCGCCCGTGGGTGGCGAACTTCCTTACGGCCAGCGGCCCGCAGAGCACCAGCAGCAGGGCGCTCCACAGCAGCGTGGCCAGGACGGCGTGCTGCATCGGCCAGGCGGTGCCGGGCGCCGCCGGGTTGCCGAACAGCTCGCGGGCGGCCTCCACCACCGAGCTGATCGGGTTCCAGTCGGCGATCACCCGCAGCCAGCCGGGCATCCCGCCGGTGGGCACGTACGCGTTGGTGACCATCGCCAACGGGAAGACGACGACGGAGAGTTGGCCGGCCGCCTCCTCCTTGCCGACGGCCAGGCCGAGCAGCGTGCCGACCCAGGTCATCACGAACCGGAAGAGCAGCAGCAGGGCGAACGCCTCCAGCGCGTCGGCGGCGCCGTGCCGGGCGCGCCAGCCGGTGGCCAGCCCGACCAGCGCCAGCAGGGTCAGGACGACCACGGTGACCAGCAGGTCGGCGAGGGTCTGTCCGAGCAGCAGCCCGGTGCGGGAGACCGGCATCGAGCGCAGCCGGTCGGTGACCCCGCGACCGACGTCGCGGGCGGCGCCGACCATGGTGGGCATGATGCCGTTGGTGGCGACCATGGCGAACAGTCCGGGCATCAGGAACTCCCGGTAGTCCCCGCCGCCGGGCACCTGCATGGCGCTGCCGAAGACGTACCCGAAGACCACCACCATGACCACCGGCACGCCCAGCGAGGCGGCCAACAGGCCGGGCGAGTGGCGGTAGTTGAGCAGGATGCGGAGCATCGAGGTGCCGGTGTCGGCGACCAGCCGGGTGCCGAGCGAAGGGCGCGCGGCGGTGGGGACGGTGGTGGGGACGGCGGCGGGGACGGCGGAGGACATCAGGCGACCCTTCCCAGGTCGGCGGTCTCCCGGGACTTCCCGGTGAGCGCGAGGAACACGTCGTCCAGCGAGGGCGCCCGGACGGCGACGTCCTCGGCGATGACCCCGGCGGCGTCCAACTCCCGGACCAGCGCGGGCAGCAGGACGCTCACCCCGGGACCGGTGAGCACCGTGACCGCCCGCTCGGCCAGGTCCACCTGGGCGTCACCGCCGGACAGCGCGGACAACACCACAGCGGCGGCGCCGAGTTGGCCCGGATCGGCCAGGGTGACGGAGACCTGGCTGCCGATCGCCGCCTTGAGCCTGGCCGGTGGGCCGGTGGCGATCGCGGCGCCGTGGTCGACCACCACGACGTCGTCGGCCAGCCGGTCGGCCTCCTCCAGGTACTGGGTGGTGAGCAGCACGGTGGTGCCGCCGTCGGCCAACTCCTTGACGGTGTCCCAGATTCCCTGACGGCTGCGCGGGTCGAGCCCGGTGGTGGGCTCGTCCAGGAAGAGCACCGGCGGGCTGGTGACCAGGCTGGCGATCAGGTCGAGGCGCCGGCGCATGCCGCCGGAGTAGGTGCGGACCAGCCGGTCGCCGGCCTCGGCGAGGTCGAAGCGGGTCAGCAGTTCGTCGGCGCGCGCCCGGGCCCGGCGGGCGCCGAGGCGGTGCAGCCGGCCGAACAGGTGGAGGTTGTCGCGGCCGGTGATGCCCTCGTCCAGCGCGGCGTGCTGCCCGGCCAGGCCGATCGCCCGCCGGACCTCCTCGGCCTCGCGGACGGCGTCGTACCCGGCGACCCGGACGGTGCCCCGGTCGGGGGCGACCAGGGTGGCGAGGACGCGCACCGCGGTGGTCTTGCCGGCGCCGTTGGGGCCGAGGAGGCCGCAGACCGCGCCGGCCGGGACGGTCAGGTCGAGACCGCGCAGGGCTTCGGTGGCCCCGAAGCGCTTCTCGACGCCCACCATCTCGATGGCGGGTCGGGTGGTATCGGACATGGCTCTGCCCTTCTCTAGGTACAGCGTACGTAGAAGCTGGGGATGATGCTACTACGTACGTCGTACGTATCTAAGATGGGGGGAGCGAGGTGATCTCCCAGTGCCGTCCAGCAAGCCCCCGAACAGTGCAGCGCGACCCGAGGAACCCCAGAAGCCGGTGCCCCCCGAGGCCCCCGAGCTGATCTGGCTGCGCCCCGAGCGCACCGGCCGCGGCCCCCGGCCCGCCCACAGCCGCGACTCGATCGCCGCGGCAGCGATCGTGATCGCCGACGCCGAGGGCCTGGACGCGGTCTCGATGCGCCGGGTCGCGGCCGCGCTCGGCGCGGGCACCATGTCGCTCTACAACTACGTGCCGAAGAAGGAGCACCTGCTCGACCTGATGCTCGACGCCGCCTGCGGTGAGTACCGGCTGCCCCCGTCACCCAGCGGCGACGTCCGGGCCGACCTCGCGAGCCTCGCCCACGATCAGCTCACCATCTTCCGCCGCCACCCGTGGCTGCCCGGCCTGGTCATCGCCCGCCCCGGCATCGGCCCCAACGCCCTGCGCTACACCGACCACTTCCTCGCCGTCACCGCCCCCACCGGCCTGCCGGGCGGGGTGCGGATGGAGGCGATGGCGATGTTCAACGGCTTCATCTGCCAGTTCGCCCAGTACGAGCAGACGGCCGCCGCGGGCGCCAAGTGGCAGGCGGAGATGGTCGGGTACCTCACCCAGGCGGCGATGAGCGGCGCCTACCCCAACCTCGCCCACGCCTTCGCCACCGCCGGCCCGCCGGCCGACCCGGACCAGGCCTTCGACCGCACCCTGAACCGGGTCATCCTCGCCATCCTGGCGACCCCGCAGGGCAGTCAGGCCCCTTGAGGCCGGCCCGCTCAGCGGGTCGCGCCGGCTCAGCGGGTCACGCCGACTCAGCAGGTCACGCCGACTCAGCAGGTCACGCCGACTCAGCAGGTCACACCGGCTCAGCAGGTCACACCGGCTCAGCGGGTCACGCCAGGCCGTGCCGGCTCGGCGGGTTCCGCCAGCTCAGCAGGTCCCGCGACAGCACCCCCGCCACCCGGCCGTCCACCAGGACCACCACGGCCGGGTGGCCGCCCGCCAGCGCCGCCCGGGCCTGCGCCACCGACTGCCCGACCCCCACCGTCGGAAGGGCCGGCCCGAGCAGCGGGCGCACCGGGCCGTCCGGCTTGGCCCCGCCGTCGGCCAGCGCCGCCGCCAGCACCTCCCGGGACACCGAGCCGATCACCTCCCCCGCGGCCACCCCGTACGGCCGCCCCGCCCGCGGCAGCACCACCGGCACCACCCCACCCGGTGCGGCCCGCAACGCCGCCAGCGCCTCGGCGACGCTCGCATCGGCCCCGACCGTCACCAGCGCTCCGGCGGCGTCCAGCAGCACCCGCAAGCCGTCCCCCTCATCCTCCAGGAAGCCCCACTCCCGCATCCACACGTCACTGTGCACCTTGGACAGGTAGGACCGCCCCGAGTCCGGCAGCAGCACCACGACCACGTCCTCCGGCCCCAGCCCGCGCGCCACCCGCAGCGCCGCCGCCACCGCCGTACCGGAGGACGGACCGGCCAGCAGGCCCTCCTCCCTCGCGAGTTGACGTGCCATCAGCAGCGACTCGCGGTCCGGGATCCGCTCGAAGGAGTCGACCACCTCCGAGCGGTAGGCCTGCGGCCAGCGGTCCTCGACCGTCTCGGGGTGGAGGAAGTGGCCGATGCTCTCGACGAACCACGGACTGCCGTCCCCGCCGCCGTACGAGGAGGACTCCGGGTCCGCGCCGATCACGGTCACGGCCCCGCCGGACACCTGCTTCAGGTACCCGCCGGTGCCGGTGACGGTGCCGCCGGTGCCGACGCCCGCGACGAAGTGGGTCACCCGGCCGCCGGTCTGCTCCCAGACCTCCGGGCCGGTGGTCCGGACATGGGCATCGGGATTGGCCAGGTTGTCGTACTGATTGGCCAGCCAGGCGCCGGGGATCTCCTCGGACAACCGCGTGACCACGTTGAACAGGTGCTGCGGATCCTCCCGCGCCACCGAGGTCATCGCGAGCACCACTTCGGCGCCGTACGCCCGCAGGATGTCCGCCTTCTCCGGCGCCGCCTTGTCGGACACCCCGGCGATCACCCGGTACCCCCGCTGCCGCCCGACCAGGGCCAGCCCGATGCCGGTGTTCCCGGAGGTCGCCTCGATGATCGTCCCGCCCGGCCTCAGCAGTCCGTCCCGCTCGGCGGCCAGGACCATCGACAGGGCGGCCCGGTCCTTCACGCTGCCACCGATGTTGAGGAACTCCGCCTTGGCATAGATCGGCGCGGCGATCCCGGCGCCGAGCCGGGCGAGGCGGATCAGCGGCGTCCCGCCGATCGCGTCCAGAACGGATTCGTGCACTGCGGCCATCGGGGGCCCCCTTCGCTCGGCATGTCCGAACGAATCTGCCCACACCCGAGGCCGGATAGCCGCCGACCACACTCGGGACGGGCCGGAGCGGAATCCCCGGCGGACCGTTCGCCCCGGCCGGCCTACCTGTTCTCCACCAACTCCTTGAACTGCTCCAGATCCGTCCGCACCGCCTCTTCGACGGCCCGCACCTGGGCGAACCCCTTCGGGCCGCCGAACGCCTCCTGCAGTGCCGCCCCGTCGTACTCCAGCCGCGCCTGCAACGCGCAGTGTCCGCCGTCCAACTCCCTTACGGTGAAAGCGCCTTTCAGCTCCGGGCTGCCGCCGACCGTCTGCCAGGCCAGCACCTGCTCGGCGCCACGATCGGTGAGCTCGGTCTCGAAGCCGCGCCGCTCACCGCCGACGCCGACGTCGAAGTGCGCCCGGTTGCCGTGCTCCGCGAACGCGCTGCGCACGCCGTCCACGAACTCCGGGTACTGGTCGAAGCGGTGCAGCTGTGCCCAGACGTCCTCGGCCGGGGCGTTGATCTCGATCTGCTCCTGCAGCCTGCTCATCGGATGTCCCACCTCCCGAAACCCCCCGTACCGGCGGCCCGGTCGGACTCGGCCGGGCCGTCACGCTCCTTCCAGCCTGCGCCGCCCCACCAGCCCCCGCACCTTCGTACGGAACATCCGACGGTGGGGCAACGGCGGATTATCCGCCCGCTGTCAACACCGCCTCCGGCTTATCCGGATAAACGGGACCGGTCGCCCGGGAGTGGGGGGGTTGCACGAGACGGCGGAACCCCTGTGGCCCGCGTGGCGGGAGGGGGCGACGGCCACCGATCCCTTGGCCTTCCCGCTCGAGCACGCCCTGCGGGCCCGCCGTGTTTCCGCTCGTCCACGGCCCGTGGGCCTGGCCCAAACTCCCCCGCTTCATCCTCCACGAACCCTTCGCCGAAAGCCCTCGAAACCCCCGAGAGTGGCGCCCAGCACCTTTGAACGTCAACGTCAAGCACGCCTGTCCGAAATGGACAGAAGCAGCGCGACTGAATATCGGTTACACCACTAAAATTCTGATAAAACCCCAGCTGCGACCACTCACTCGGCCAGTGTGATCTAGATCACATAACGATCTCTGTAGGCCGTCGCCGGTCGACCTTGCTAGAGTTCCTTTTGGCACGTTCAACTCAGATCAGATTCCTGGCGAGGGGTGACGATACCGGCGACCGCTATCCACGGACAGCCATTCTCGCCTACTTCATCCTTTCGATCATCGGCACCATTCTCGCCGGGAGTTATTGGGGGAGGCCTGAGCTTGAGATACGAAATCCTTGGCCCGGTGCGCATTGCCATCGACAACGATTCGCCGCCGGTGGGCACGCACAAGATGGAGATGCTCCTGCGGACGCTGCTGATCCGCAACGGCCAGATCCTCTCGCTGGACCAGCTGACCAGGGAGTTATGGGGAGAGTCGCCGCCCGTCCGGGCCCGGGCATCGATTCATGTGTACGTTTCGCAGCTACGCAAGATCCTCAACCGGTTCTCGCGGAACGAAGGCGTCATCACCACCCGCACCCCCGGCTACGTCCTGAACCTCGGACACGACGAGCTGGACCTGGAACTGTTCCTGGCCCTGTCGGAGAAGGGCCGGGTGCAGATGGGCGTGCACCGGTACACCGCGGCCGCCCAGACCCTCACCGAGGCGCTCCGGCTGTGGCGCGAGCCGGTCCAGGCGACGTCCTACGAGGGCCCGATCATCCGGGAGTTCGCCAACTGGGCGGAGGAACTGCGGGTCGAGTGCCTCGAGATGCTGGCCCGTTCACTGCTCTCGGCGAACGAGACCAGCGAGGCCGTGCGCATCCTCTACTCGCTGATCTCCGAGTACCCGCTGCGGGAGAAGTTCCACGCGTTCCTCATGGAGGCGCTCAGTCTGTCCGGCCGGCGGGCGGACGCCCTGGAGGTGTACCAGGCCGCCCGGAACCAGATCCGCACGGAGCTGGGGCTGGAACCGTGCCGATTCCTCCAGGAGACCCACGAGTACATCCTGCACGACAGGCTCGACAACCTCAGCGTCATCCGTGCCCGCCACGACCGGTTGGCGCAGGCGCACACCGCCTGACCCCGCCCAGCCCGTGGCGGGGCCCCCACCCGTTCAGCCGGAGGAGGCCGTTGTGGACAGTATGGATATCACCGAGATGTCGATTCCCGGTGCGTACCGGATCGGCACGAGACACATTCCGGACCGCCGGGGTAAATTCTACGAGGCATGGCGGGTCACCGAACTGCTCCAGCAGACCGGCCACCATTTCGAGATCCGCCAGGTGAATTACTCGGTATCGAAGAAGAACACGGTGCGCGGAATCCACGGCACCACCATTCCGCCCGGCCAGACCAAACTGGTCACCTGCGTCCGGGGGGCGGCGCTCGACGTCGCGGTCGACCTGCGGGTCGGCTCCCCGACCTTCGGGACGTTCGACATGACGCTCCAGGAGGCCGACTCCGGAATCGGTGTCTACCTCTCGGACGGCATCGGGCACGCCTTCCTCGCCCTGACCGACGACACCTGCATGAACTATCTCTGCGGCGCCGAGTACGTACCGGGCACCATGCTCGACATCCAGGCGTTCGATCCGGCCATAGGCATCCCCTGGGACCGGGACCTGGAAGGCCCTCCGATCATGTCCGAGAAGGACGCGGCGGCACCGACCCTCGCCGAGGCCGCCGCCCTGGGGCTGCTCCCGACCTACGAGCAGGCTCTGGCGTTCACCGCCCCACTCGCCCGCTGAGGTGCCCCGTAACCGGCCCCAGCGGCCGTCCACCGACCGAAACCTCGTTCAAGGAGTTCCGATGGAGCAAGCGGGGAATGCCAGACCGGTCCGAGTCGGGGTGATCGGGTGCGCCGACATCGCCTGGCGGCGCACGCTGCCGGCCCTGGCCGCCGAACCCCTCATCGCGGTCACGGCCATCGCCAGCCGGCAGGAGGAGAAGGCCCGGCAGTTCACCGACCGCTTCGGAGGCGACCCGGTCGAGGGCTACGTCAACCTGCTGGAGCGCGACGACGTCGACGCGGTGTACATCCCGCTGCCGGCCGTCCTGCACGCCGACTGGATCGAGCAGGCGCTGCGGGCCGGCAAGCACGTGCTCGCGGAGAAGCCGCTGACCACCGACCGGAAGCAGGCCGAGCGGCTCTTCCGGATCGCCGACGAGCAGGGCCTGCTGCTGATGGAGAACTTCATGTTCCTCCACCACCACCAGCACCGGCGGGTCGCCGACCTGCTGGCCGACGGCGTCATCGGGGAGGTCCGGTCGTTCTCCGCGAGCTTCACGATCCCGCCCAAGCCCCAGGGCGACATCCGCTACCAGGCGGCGGTGGGCGGCGGGGCGCTGCTGGACATCGGTGTCTACCCGATCCGCGCGGCCGGGCTGTTCCTCGGCCCGGGGCTGGACGTCGCGGGCGCGGTGTTCCGCCGCGAGCGGTCCCGGGACGTGGTCGTCGGGGGTAACGCCCTGCTGACCACCGACCAGGGCGTCACCGCGCAGCTGGTCTTCGGCATGGAGCACTCGTACACCAACAGCTACGAGTTCCGGGGCAGCCTCGGGCGGCTCTGGCTGAACCGCGTCTTCACACCTCCGGCGACCCACCAGCCCGTGGTCAGCATCGAGCGGCAGGACCACCTGGAGCGGATCGTGCTGCCCCCGGACGACCAGTTCGCCAACATCGTCCGGGCCTTCGCCCAGGCGGTGCTGGGGGGCGAGCGTCCGCCGGAGTGGACCGAGAACTCGCTCCACCAGGCGTCCCTGGTCGACGCGGTGCAGGCGAACGCGCGGGACTTCGTCTTCTCCGGCGAGGGCTGACGCCGCGTCGGCCGACCGGCGGCCGAAGGACGCCTGCGGGCCGCGGACGATCCCTGGAGGGGGGTCGTCCGCGGCCCGCAGGCGTGGAACAGGGCCGGGCACGGGCAGAACAGGGCCGGGCACGGGCGGCTGAGCGCCGCCCGGCCCAGCCACCCCTGCCCGGCCGACCGCTACCGACCGACCGCTACCGGCCGGCCGCCAGGGCGCCGAGCGTGGCGACCAGCTGCGTCGGGTCGGGCCGGGCGGCGTTCCGCTCGGCGAGCACCCGGGCGGCGGGCCCCACCGAGCCCCCGTCGAGCAGTTCGGTGACGGTCCCGACGACGGACTCGGCGGTGAGCTCGTCGGGCCTGAGCGTCAGGCCCGCCCCGCTCTTGGTGAGCAGCTCGGCTCCGAGCGGCTGGGCACTGATCTGCGGAACGACCAGCTGGGGCACACCGTTGACGAGGGCGGCCAGGACCGTCCCGGGGCCGCCCTGGCTGATCAGGGCGTCGCAGGTCGGCATCAGCATCGACAGCGGCATCCAGTCGACCACCCGGACCTGCTCGCTCCCGTCGCCGAGCAGCTCCCGGCCGGCCTTGCCGAGCGCCGCCACGATCTCGACGTCGAGGCCGGCCAGCGCCTCGATCGCCAGCAGCGGCGGGCGCAGCACCTCCGGGCCCATGAACTCGCTGGTGGTGCCCCAGGTGATGCAGACCCGCGGCCGCCGCTTCGGCTCGTCCAGCCAGGCCGGGGTGACGGCGGCGCCGTTGTACGGCACGTACCGCGCCTCCTGGCGCTTGGCCATCCGGATCGCGAGCAGCTCCTCCGGGCAGGGGTCCACCACGAGGTCCGCGTAGTCCGGGCCGAGTTCGACGTTCCACGTGTCGAGGAACGCCACCAGGTCCTTGGGCCAGTTCTCGCGCACCGCGCGCTCGGAGGTGAGGTCGGCCCACAGCTGGTGGGGCATCGGCCCCCAGGTGTGCAGGACCAGCGGGACCCCGGCGGCCTTGGCGATGGCGGGCGCGGCGAACGCGGCCGGGTCCGCCACCACCAGGTCCGGCTTCCAGTTCCGGGCGAACGGGAGCAGGTCGGCCACCACCGCCTCGGCGATCCGGATGTGCGGCACGACGATCTTCTCGATGCTCGGCGCGGTACCCGGCGGGGTGCCGCCGCCCGAGTCGATGGACTTCTTGAGCTCGCTCATGAAGTCCGGGCCGCTGCCGACCTCGACGGCCGGCAGGCCGGCGGCGGTGACGTCGCCCACCAGTGACGGCTGGACGGCGATCCGCACGTCGTGTCCCGCCGCGCGCAGCGCCCACGCCAGCGGGACCAACGGATAGAGGTGCGACCGGAAGGTGGCCGCGGTGATCAGAACCCGCATGACAGGATCCCTTCGCAGGTGCCGGAGGCCATCAACTCGGACGACGCCCGATGAGGTGGAACATGCGCGCGGTGGACGGGTAGGGCTGCCTGCCCGCCAGGGCGATCTCCAGCTCCTCCAGCCGGGCGAAGAACCGCGGGTCGTGCTTGATGTCGTTGTCCGCGATGAGGTTGCAGACGTTCATCACGCCGTGCGTGCCGACGACGTCGAGGCCGGACTCGCGGTACAGGCCGGCGATCTCGTCGGCGGTCAGGACGTCGATGTCCTTGCCGTACACGACGTTCGGCTTGGTCCGGGCGTCGACGGCACGCAGGGCCGCTTCGAGGTCGAGTTCGCGCACCGCGGCCTCCAGCGGCACCGCGTAGGTGTTGGGGCAGACCACGGAGAGCAGGCCGCCCGGCTTGAGCAGGGTGGTGATGCCCCGGAAGACCTCGGCCCGGTCCGACACGTACTGCAGCAGGTTGTGGCAGAGCACGAGGTCGAACTCCTGGCCCGCGAAGAGCTTCGGGACATCGTGCGCGTCGCCCTCACGGACGTCGACGCGGTCGGACACCCCGCGCTCCTCGGCCAGCTTGCGCGCCCCGTCGAGGGAGACCGGCGCCACGTCGAAGATCGTCACCCGGTGGCCGGCCAGCGCGAGCCGGACGCCCTCCTTGCCGTTGCCGCCCGCGACGTCCAGCACGCGCAGCGGTCCGTCGCCCAGGTGGCGGGCCAGGTTGGCGGCCACCACCGAATAGCGCAGCTGCCCCCACGGGGTTTCCTGCCAGTTCTGGAAATTGGCAAGGCGCTCGTCGAAAACCGCATTGTCGACCGCGCCGACGCTCTCGGCCATGCTACCTCCGGGGTGCGCTGGACGACCGGGCGCTCGCCCGGCCGGGAACTTCGTGATCTCCCAACGGATATCCCGGCCGACTGAAGCACCCCTAAAACCGGAGGGCTCGGCCGAGGTTTAGGGCACCTTTAGCCGGACGTCCGAAACTCGCCCTATCCCTGTGCACCGCCCGGTGGTTGTCGGCACATCATCCGAGCCACCGCCGACCACCGTACCCCTCGATCTGGAGACGCGTAATGATAAATGTGACCCAGCCAAGTATCGGGGCGGAGGAACTCGCCGCGGTCAGCGCCGTGTTCGACAGCAAGTGGCTCGGGTACGGGCCGCGGACCGAGGAGTTCGAGGAGCTGTTCGCCCAGCACCTCGGGGTGTCGGCCGACAACGTGCTGTTCCTCAACTCGGCGACCTCCGGGCTGTTCCTCACCATGGACCTGATCGGCGTCGGGCCGGGCGACGAGGTCGTGCTGCCGTCGAACGGCTTCATCGCGAACGCCAACTGCGTGGTCGACGCCGGCGCCCGTCCGGTGTTCTGCGACATCGACGAGGAAACCCTCAACCCTCGGGTCGAGGACGTCCTCGCCGTGCTCACCCCGCGGACCAAGGCCGTGATCGTCCTGCACTACGGCGGCTACCCCGGTGAGGTGGAGAAGATCGCCGCGCTCTGCGCGGAGCGCGGCGTCGCCCTCATCGAGGACGCGGCCGTGTCGGTCGCCTCCAGCGCGCACGGCCGCCGGTGCGGCACCTTCGGGGACTACGGCATCTGGAGTTTCGACGCCCGCAAGGTCATCACCACCGGCGACGGCGGCATGCTGTACGTCCGGGACCCGGAGGGGGCCCGCCGGGCGCGCCGGCTGGCCTACCACGGCCTGGAGGACCGCAGCTCCTTCACCACCGCCACCAAGTCCAAGCACCTGTGGTGGAGCTTCGAGGTGGAGGACATCGGGCGGCGTCTGGTCGGCAACGACATGACCGCCGCGATTGGCATGGTGCAGCTGCGCAGGCTCGGCGGTTTCGTCGAGCGGCGGCGCGCCATCGCCCAGCGGTACGACCGGGCGCTGGCCGGCGTGCCGGGGGTCCGCACCCCGTGCGCCGTGCCGGAGGGCCACGAGTCGACCCACTACTTCTACTGGCTGCGGTTCGACTCCCAGGAGATCCGCGACGGGGTCAGCGAGGACCTGCTCGCCCACGACATCTACACCTCCTGGCGCTACTACCCGCTGCACCGGGTCCAGCGGTACGGCGCCACGCAGACCGTGTTGCCGGTCACCGACACCGTGTCGGACACCGCCCTGCTGCTGCCCGCGCACCAGGACCTGCTCGACGAGGAGGTCGACCTGGTCGCGCGCGAGGTCATCAAGTCGGTCGAGGCCCGCCGCTGACCCGCGGGGCACGGTCCGGGCCGGCCGGGGGCACCCCGGGCCGGTCCCGTGACACGCCCTAGCCGGGGACAAGACCGGCTTTAGCGGACCCGGCGACCGTGAACAGGACAACACCCGAGCGGCCGCGACCGGCCATGTGCACGACCGTGAATCACGACCGTGAACCCCGAGACAGGAGCGTACACATGGCAGTTGACGAGACCAGGGTGCGAAGACTGGACTCCATGACCGGGCTGCGGTTCCTCTTCGCCCTGGGCGTGTTCCTCTTCCACGCGGCATCCATGAGCGTGTTCCGCACCTCCACGCCCGGGTCCGACCCGTTCGCCCGGATCACCGAGCACCTCGGGTCGCTGGGTGTCACGTTCTTCTTCGTACTGAGCGGCTTCATCCTGACCTGGTCGGCGCGCGCGTACGACACCGTGCGGCAGTTCTGGCGGCGGCGGATGTTCAAGATCTTCCCCAACCACCTCGTAACGTTCGTGCTGTCGGTGCTGCTCTACGCCTCCGTCAGCGCGGCGGTGGTGCCGGCGGTGTTCAACGTGACGCTGCTGCACGCGTGGGTGCCGAGGATGGACACCTTCCTCAGCTTCAACTACGTGACCTGGTCGCTCTCCTGCGAGGTGCTGTTCTACCTGCTGTTCCCGTTCCTGCTGAAGGCGATCCGGCGGATCCCCGCCGAGCGGCTCTGGTGGGCGGCGGGCGGGATCGTGGTCCTGGTGCTGTGCGTGCCCCTGGTCGCGGAACTGCTGCCCACCGAACCGAGGTTCCAGCTGGCCCTGGGCAACACGGGGCTCCACGACCCGATCGTCCAGTACTGGTTCGTCTTCACCTTCCCGCCGGTCCGGCTGCTGGACTTCCTGCTCGGCATCCTGATGGCGCGGATCGTGCTGGAGGGCCGCTGGATCCGCCTCGGACGGCTCCCCGCGCTGGCGCTGCTCGTCGTCGGCTACATCGCCGCCGACTACACGCCGTACCACTACTCGCTGAACGCGGTGCTGCTCGTCCCGATGGCGCTGTTCATCACCGCGGTGGCGTGCCACGAGGCGAACGGGGGGCGCACGTTCCTGTCCAGCCGGCCGATGCTCTGGCTCGGGGAGACGTCCTTCGCCCTGTACCTGCTGCACGTGCTGGTACTCGTCCGCGCCCGCCAGGAACTCGGCTTCCGGAAGGTCCTGTCCCCACTGGAGGGGATCGGCTGGATCGTGCTGACCTTCGTGATCGCCCTGGTCGCGGCGCGGCTGCTGTACGTGCTCGTGGAGCGGCCGAGTTCGCGGTACCTGGGCACCGCCCGGCGGCCGCGGCCGACTGCGGAACCCAGCCCCGTGAGTGCCCGGTGAACGACCGGAATATGCTCGGTCCCCAGTAATCAGACGCTCGATCCCAGGTAGCAGAGGTGCCGCCCGTGAAGGGAATAATTCTGGCCGGGGGAACAGGCTCTCGGCTCCATCCGCTGACCGTCGCCTTCTCCAAACAATTGCTCCCGGTCTACGACAAGCCCATGATCTACTATCCGCTGTCCACACTGATGCTGGGCGGGATACGGGACTTCCTCATCATCACCACCCCCAGCGACGCCCCGATGTTCCGGAAGGTCCTCGGCGACGGCGCGGAACTCGGCCTGGACATCAGCTACGCCCAGCAGTGGCAGCCCGCCGGAATAGCCGACGCCCTCCGGATCGGCGCCGATTTCGTCGGCACCGGACCGGTGTCGCTCATCCTGGGCGACAACATCTTCTCCAGCCCGAACCTGCCGGACCTGCTCACCCGCAGCCTGGCCGAGGTCGACGGCTGCACCCTGTTCGGCCACACCGTGCCCGACCCGCGCCCCTACGGCGTCGCCGAGAAGGACGCCGCGGGACGCCTGATCGGCCTGGAGGAGAAGCCGGCCCGGCCGCGCAGCTCCGAGATCGTGACGGGCCTGTACGTGTACTCCGGCGACGTCGTCGACGTGGTGCGCGACATCGCCCCGTCGGCCCGCGGCGAACTGGAGATCACCGACGTCAACCGCGCCTACCTCGCCCAGGGCCGCGCCCGCATCCACTCGCTGGGCAGCGGCACCAGGTGGCTGGACGCGGGCACGTACGACGGACTGCTCGACGCGGCCGCCTTCGTCCGGGCCGAGGAGCAGCGCGGCGTACGCCTCGGCTGCCTGGAGGAGATCGCGCTCAACCTCGGGTACATCGACGCGGACACCTGCTACGCACTGGGCAGCAAGCACCAGAAGTCCGGCTACGGCCGGTACGTCATGGCGATATCGGGCAAGACCGACTGAGACGAGTACTGGGACATGTCGTCGAACCAACGCGTGGTGGTGACCGGGGGTGCCGGGTTCATCGGGTCGCACTACGTGCGGCAACTGCTCACCGGCGCCTACCCGGCGTTCGCCGACGCCCGGGTCACCGTCCTGGACAAGCTGACCTACGCCGGGAACACCGAGAACCTGGCGCCCGTCTCGGACGACCGCCGGTTCGAGCTGGTGGTCGGCGACATCTGCGACCCGGAGCTGCTCGCCGAACTGCTGCCGGGCGCGGACGTCGTCGTGCACTTCGCGGCGGAGTCCCACGTGGACCGCTCGATCAGCCGCCCCGACGACTTCGTGCACACCAACGTGCAGGGCACCCACACCCTGCTCCAGGGCTGCCTGGACGCGGGCGTGGGACGGGTCGTGCAGGTGTCCACCGACGAGGTGTACGGCTCGATCGAGGTCGGCTCCTGGACGGAGGACCAGCCGCTGGAGCCCAACTCGCCGTACTCGGCCTCCAAGGCGAGTGCCGACCTGCTCGCCCGCGCCTACCACCGCACCCACGGGCTGTCGGTCTCCGTGACCCGGTGCTCGAACAACTACGGCCCTTACCAGTTCCCGGAGAAGGTCGTCCCGCTGTTCGTCACCAACCTGCTGGACGGCCTGCCCGTCCCGCTGTACGGCGACGGCGGGAACATCCGGGACTGGCTGCACGTCGACGACCACTGCCGCGCGGTCCAGCTCGTGGTGGAGGGCGGCCGGCCCGGCGAGGTCTACAACGTCGGCGGCGGCACCGAGCTCTCCAACCGCGACCTGACCGTCCGGCTGCTGGCGGAGCTGGGCGCGGACTGGTCCGCGGTCCGGCAGGTCGCCGACCGTCCAGGACACGACCGGCGCTACTCGGTCGACTGGACGAAGATCCGCACCGAACTGGGGTACCGGCCGCGCATCGGCCTGGAGTCGGGGCTGTCCGACACGGTCCGCTGGTACCGCGACAACCGGTCCTGGTGGGAGCCGCTGAAGAAGTAGCGGCCGGCCGACGCCCGGGGCCGGCCGGAAGCACCGCGCACCGGGCACACCCGACCACCGGGAGCACCGAACGACCCGACGCAGCGACGACCGGGAGCACCGAACGACCCGACGCAGCGACGACCGGGAGCACCGAACGCCGATGACCGCCGACGGAAAGAGTACGGAGCACACCATGTCCACACCGACGGCACGCCAGACCCCGCCAACGGGGCTCCACGAGCCGGTGACCCCCGAAGGCCGCGCCCTGGTCGAGCGGCTCGCCGGCTACCTGCCGCAGATCCGGGCCACCGCGGCGGAACACGACCGCACCGGCACCTTCCCCACCGCGACCTTCGACGCCTTCCGCAAGGACGGCCTGATGGGCGCGACGGTGCCGGCCGAACTCGGCGGTCTGGGGGTGGACCGGTTGTACGACGTCGCCACCGCGCTCGTACACGTCGCCCACGCCGACGCCTCCACCGCGCTCGCGCTGCACATGCAGTTCAGCCGGGGCATCACCCTCGGCTACGAGTGGCGGCACGGCGGCCCGGCGGCCCGCGCCCTCGCCGAACGGCTGCTGCGGATGATGGTCGCCGGCGAGGCCGTCGTGTGCTCGGGCATCAAGGACCACCACACGGCGGTCACCCGGCTGACTCCCGACGGTGCGGGCGGCTGGCGGCTGTCCGGCCGCAAGACCCTGGTGAGCATGGGGCCGATCGGCACCCACTTCGTCATCAACGCGAAGACCGAACTGCCCGGCGAGGCGCCCCGGCTGGTGTCCCCGGTCGTCACCCGCGACACCCCCGGGTTCAGCGTCCTGGACAACTGGGACGGCCTGGGGATGCGGGCCTCCGGCACCGTCGACATCGTCTTCGACGACTGTCCGATCCCGGCCGAGGACGTCTTCGTCCGCGACCTGGTCGGCGCCCGCAACGACGCGGTGCTCGCCGGGCAGACGGTCAGCTCGATCGGGATGCTGGGCGCCTACGTCGGCGTCGCGCAGTCCGCCTACGACCTGGCGGTGGCCGCGCTCGCCCGCCGCACCGAGCCGGCGCCCGCCGCCGCGCGCACCCTGGTCGCCGAGCTGAGCGCCCGCCTGTACGCGCTGCGCGCCACCGTCGCCACCGCGCTCACCACGGCCGACGCCCGCAGCGCGGACCTGACCGGGGACTCCGCCGAGCGCGGCCGGCAGATGATGCAGCCGTTCCAGTGCGCCAAGCTGATCGTCAACCAACTGGCCCCCGGAATCGTGAACGACTGCCTCACCCTGGTCGGCGGCGCGTCGTTCACCGCGGCCCACCCGCTGTCCCGGCTCTACCGGGACGTGCGGGCCGGCGGGTTCATGCAGCCGTACGCCTACGCCGACGCCGTGGACTTCCTGAGCACCCAGACGCTCGGCATCGAGCGGGACAACGACTACATGAGCACCTGGGCGACCCGCGCCACCAAGGACGGAACATCCGTGGATGCACCGCATCCTGACCCGAGGTCACGGTGAGGAACATGACGACTCGTGTATGGGATTACCTTCCGGAGTACCAGGAGGAGAAGGCGGACCTGCTCGCGGCCGTCGAGACGGTACTGGAGTCCGGACAGCTGATCCTCGGCAGAAGCGTGCACGGCTTCGAGGCCGAGTTCGCGCAGTACCACGGACTGGCGCACTGCGTCGGCGTCGACAACGGGACCAACGCCGTCAAGCTGGGGCTCCAGGCGCTCGGCGTCGGCCCCGGCGACGAGGTGATCACCGTCTCGAACACCGCGGCGCCCACCGTGCTCGCCATCGACGGCACCGGCGCGACACCGGTCTTCGTCGACGTCCGCGAGGAGGACTTCCTCATGGACACCGCGCAGGTCGCCGCCGCGATCACCCCGCGCACCAAGGTCCTGTTGCCGGTCCACCTGTACGGCCAGTGCGTCGACATGGAGCCGCTGCGACGGCTGGCGTCCGAGCACGGGCTGGCGATCCTGGAGGACTGCGCGCAGGCCCACGGCGCCCGCCACCACGGCCGGCTCGCCGGGACGATGGGCGACGTCGCCGCGTTCTCCTTCTACCCGACGAAGGTGCTCGGCGCCTACGGCGACGGCGGAGCCGTCCTCACCGACGACCCGGACATCGCCAAGGACCTCCGTCAGCTGCGCTACTACGGCATGGACAAGGTCTACTACGTCGTCCGGACCCCCGGGCACAACTGCCGGCTCGACGAACTCCAGGCCGAGATCCTGCGCACCAAGCTGCCCCGGCTCGACACCTACCTCTCGCGCCGCCGGGAGATCGCCCGCCGCTACCAGGAGGGCCTGGGCGACCTCACCGGACCGGGCGGCCTCCTCCTGCCCGCCGTCGCCCCCGGCAACGAACACGTCTACTACGTCTACGTCGCGCGTCACCCGCGCCGCGACGAGATCATCGACCGGCTCAAGCGGCACGACATCGAGCTGAACATCAGCTACCCGTGGCCCGTCCACACCATGAGCGGGTTCGCCAAGCTCGGCTACGCCCCGGGCTCGCTGCCGGTCACCGAACGCCTCGCCGACGAGGTCTTCTCCCTGCCCATGTACCCGTCACTGCCCCCGGATCTCCAGGACAAGGTCATCAGCGCGCTGCGCGAGGTACTGACGGAGCTCTGACTCACCACGAAGGAGTTCGATCATGACCGATCCAGCCGATGTGACCGCACCGGTCGCCTGCCGCGTCTGCGGCGGCGAGGTGACGGAGTTCCTCGACCTGGGCCGCCAACCCCTGTCCGACCGGTTCCTCGAACCGGACCGCACGGACGGCGAGTTCTTCTACCGGCTCGCCGTCGGCCAGTGCGGCGGCTGCCGCATGGTCCAGCTGACCGAGGAGGTCCCCCGGGACCTGATGTTCCACGAGGAGTACCCGTACCACTCGTCGGGCTCCTCCGTCATGCGCGAGCACTTCGCCGGCCTCGCGCAGCGCCTGCTCGACACCGAACTGACCGGGCCCGACCCGTTCGTGGTGGAGATCGGCTGCAACGACGGCATCATGCTGAAGGCCGTCCAGGACGCCGGCGTGCGCCACCTCGGGTTCGAACCCTCCACCGGCGTCGCCAAGGTGGCGCAGGCGAAGGGGGTGCGGGTGCGCACCGACTTCTTCGAGGAGGCCACCGCCTCGGCCGTGCACGCCGCCGAGGGCCCGGCGGACGTCATCTACGCCGCCAACACCATGTGCCACATCCCGTACCTGGAGTCGGTGTTCCGCGGCGTCGACGCACTGCTCTCGCCCGACGGCGTGTTCGTGTTCGAGGACCCGTACCTCGGCGACGTGGTCGCCAAGACGTCCTTCGACCAGATCTACGACGAGCACTTCTTCGTGTTCTCGGCCGGCTCCGTGCAGGCCGCCGCCCGGCGGTTCGGCTTCGAACTGGTCGACGTCGACCGGCTGCCCGTGCACGGCGGCGAGGTGCGGTACTGGCTCGCCCGCCAGGGCGCCCGCACCCCGTCCGAGGCGGTCGGCCGGTTGCTCGCCGAGGAGGCCGCGCAGCAGCTCGGCGAACTCGCCACCCTGCGGGCGTTCGCGGCGAACGTCACCGCGATCCGGGACGACCTGAAGGCGCTGCTGACCCGGCTGCGGGCGGAGGGCCGCACCGTGGTCGGATACGGCGCGACCGCGAAGAGCGCCACGGTGACGAACTTCTGCGGGATCGGCCCCGATCTCGTCCGGTTCGTCTGCGACACCACGCCGGACAAGCAGAACCGCCTGACGCCGGGCATGCACATCCCGGTCCGGCCGGCGGCGGCCTTCAGCGACCCCTACCCGGACTACGCGCTGCTGTTCGCCTGGAACCACGCCGAGGAAATCATGGCCAAGGAGCAGGAGTTCCAGCAGGCCGGGGGCCGCTGGATCCTGTACGTGCCCGAAGTCCACGTGATCTGACGGCGGAACACCCGGCCGCGGCGGACACCGGGCGCGCGAAGCGCCCGTGCTGTCCGCCGCGGCTTTTCACCGTCGCGGGCGGGTTCGCACCGCCCCGAATTCCCGTCCCGCGCCCCGCGGGCACTCCGCTCTCTTAGGACCGTTTAAGGCCTGTTGACCATGATTTCCTGACGGGCCCGGAAGTGCCGGTCCACCGCCACCGTCCGGAACGGAGAACGGAATTCCATGTATCTGGAGAATCTCCACGAGGTCTGCCACACCACGGTGCACCGTGAGACCCGGCCCGGCGTCGGGCACCACCTGACGTTCACCGAGGAGCTCTACGACGCGGACGGCAAGCTCGTGTCCACGTCGGAGGGCATGGCGGTGGTCTACGGGAACCCCGCGGACGGCAGCCTGATGCAGCTGATGACCGCCACCGAGACGCTCGCCGACGGGGTCATCAGCTGGACCGGCCCGGTCGCCCAGGAGGACCCGAACGGGACCGAGTTCCGCGTCAACAGTTTCCCCGCGATCGGCGTCAGCGGACGCTACGCCGGAAAGACGGGAACGCGGACCTTCAAGTTCGTCGAACGGCCCGACGAACACACCACGATCTGCGAGGCGACCATTTCCATGGAGGACTGAGCCGCGCGGTTCCCGCGTTTCCCCGAGCGGCGAGGAAATGACCTGGCCGCTCGGTTTCCCCATGTCACCCGACGATCTTCAGCTGTGCGAGGAAGGCGGCCAGGACCCATGCCCGACGACTTCACCGTCCCCGGGGGAGCCCTCCCCGAACAGGGCGCCGCGATCGCCATCGTCGGGCTGTCCTGCCGCCTGCCGCAGGCACCGGACCCGGCCGCGTTCTGGCAGCTGCTCACGGACGGGCGGAGCGCCGTCTCGGCGACCCCGCCCGACCGCTGGCCCGGCGGGGACGGCCGGACCGCCGGGCTCCGGCACGGCGCCTTCCTCGACGGCGTCGACCGGTTCGACGCGGCCTTCTTCGGCATCTCGCCGCGCGAGGCCGCGAGCATGGACCCGCAGCAGCGGCTCATGCTCGAACTCGCCTGGGAATCCCTCGAAGACGCGATGACCGTCCCCGCCGACCTGGCCGGCCGGGCGGTCGGCGTCTTCGTCGGGGCCATCGGCGACGACTACGCCGCCCTGCTGCACGACCACGGCCCCGAGGCCGTCGACCAGCACTCGCTGACCGGCACCAGCCGCGGCATCATCGCCAACCGGATCTCCTACGCGCTAGGCCTGCGCGGCCCGAGCCTCACCGTGGACGCCGCGCAGGCCTCGGCACTGGTCGCGGTGCACCTGGCCTGCGAGAGCCTGCTGTCCGGCGAGTCGGACGTGGCGATGGCCGGCGGCGTCAACCTCAACCTCGCGACGGCGACCGCGGTGGAGACCGAGCGGTTCGGCGGACTCTCGCCCGACGGCCGCTGCTACACCTTCGACGCGCGCGCCAACGGCTACGTCCGGGGCGAGGGCGGCGGCTTCGTCGTCCTCAAGCCGCTCGCCCGGGCGGTGGCCGACGGCGACCGGATCTACTGCGTGATCCGCGGCTCCGCGATGAACAACGACGGGGCGACGGACGGCCTGACCGTGCCCAGTGCCGACGCCCAGCGGGACGTCATGCGCCTGGCCCACGACCGGGCCGGCCTCGCCCCCGGCTCCGTCCAGTACGTGGAACTCCACGGCACCGGAACCAAGGTGGGCGACCCCGTCGAGGCCGCCTCGGTGAGCGCCGCGCTCGCCACCGCCCGCACGGACGGGCCGCTGCAGGTCGGCTCCGCCAAGACCAACGTCGGCCACCTGGAGGGCGCGGCGGGGATCGTCGGCCTGATCAAGACCGCGCTCAGCGTGCGGCACCGCCGGCTCCCGGCCAGCCTGAACTACGAGACGCCCAACCCGATGATCGACCCGGTCGCGCTCAACATCGAGGTGCGCACGGCGCCGGGGCCGTGGCCTCGGCCGGACGCGCCGCTGGTCGCGGGGGTCAACTCGTTCGGCATGGGCGGTACCAACTGCCATGTGGTGGTCGCCGAACCGCCCCGGGCCGCCGGGGAGCCGGCCGGGGACCCGGCACCGGAGGCGGAGCCCGCAGCCGGGACAGCGGCCGCCGGCGGTCGGGTCGTGCCGTGGGTGCTGTCGGCGCGGGACCGGACCGCGCTGCGCGCGCAGGCCGCCGCCCTGCGGACCGCCGTCGAGGAGCGGCGGCTCGACCCCGTCGAGGTCGGCTGGTCGCTGCTGACCACGCGCTCGTCGTTCGAGCACCGCGCCGTCGTCCTCGGCTCCGACCGCACGGAACTCCTCGACGGACTCGCGGCGGTGGCCGGAGAGGACGCGGCGCCCCTGGCGGTGACCGGCCGGACCACCGGCGTTCCGGGCAAGACGGTGTTCGTGTTCCCCGGCCACGGCACCCAATGGCCCGGCATGGGACTCGCGTTGCTGGACACCTCACCCGTCTTCGCCCACCACCTCCACGCCTGCGACCAAGCCCTCCGACCCCACACCGGCTGGTCCCTCCTCGACGTCCTGCGCGCCGAACCCGACGCCCCCGACCTCAACCG